>NZ_JAIHOM010000092.1 GCF_026130165.1 Spirulina subsalsa FACHB-351
ACGGTAGGGCATACCGGATCTAAAGCTTGGGGAGATTTGCCCTCTAGCCTGGTTGGAGCAATCCTGCTAGGTTATGGCGAGTCTGTGAACCAAGAATCCTCGTGCCTTTAGGCCGAGGAGTGTCAACGACTCGATAACTGTCCCGGTGTGGTTTGTTGGAATAGCCAATTAAGGCAATGGTTTGAGTGTGGGTGAGGATTTCGCTCAGTGCGGTATCGTCAATCTGCATGGTGTGTGTAGTATGAGGAAACCGTTAACGACCGAGTTTGTCTTGACACATTCCAATCATTCTCAAGTCGTTGGCAGTCACTTCAAGGGGAGATAAGCCTTCTAAACCCATTCCTGCGGCTGCGGGACGATTCACCGAAGCGCTGAGGGTTTCTGTTTCTCGCACAGCGATATCATGGGTAAACTGTTCGTTACTGTAGCTATCTACCACCGTTAAGGCTAAGTTAGTCCCTTGAGGACGACCATAAAAGCAGTCAAAGGACGAATAGGGCTGATAAACGGCTCCTGTGACTTGACCCTCTTTCACTTCAAAGGTCATGTAGACGGCACCAAGTTGGTCGGTTTCGGGAACTTCTCCGTAAAGATAGACTCCATCCCGGAGGAAGGCTGGGCTATTCCCTTGTACTTCTGTTTCCTCGCTGGCGATCGCACTTTGAGTAAAAATTACGCCAAAGGAAAGGGAAAGTAAAGCCGTGGTTAAGGTTAAAGCAAAAGTGCGTGGATTAAACATAATTCCGAGTCCCTGTGATTGAGAACAATTTAAATATCTCGTGATCCCCGGATCTTCTCAGTGATATCGTCTCACTGTCCCGGTGAGTTCTAACAGCTATCTGCGTGATTCCCCGCACCCTTTGGGGTGATAAATGGGTTTTTGCTCTGTGATCAAAATCAATGCGTAGCCGATACTCTTATGATATCAAGTAAATCTACGGGAGAACGATATATCAAGTTTTCTCTCAGAGTATGAAGTATCGTAAATTTGCGGAGTTTTACAATATTTCTTATGTTAGCATGAAAAGCTAGTTTTGCAAGTTAGGATTTTGTTCGCCACAACGTTATTCAGCAAGCCCTAGGTTAGTTCTGCCGCAGGGGCAGAATCATTTTAAAAGTTGTCCCCACTCCTTGTTCAGAACAACAGATGAGTTGCCCCTTATGCTTCTGTACAATAGTTTCATAACTCATATACAGTCCTAATCCCACGGATTTCCCCACAGGTTTAGTGGTAAAAAAGGGATCAAACACTTTGCGCTGAACCTCTAGAGGCATTCCTAAACCATTGTCACTAATACTAATTTCTACGGTTTCATCCCCTAACAAACCTGTGGAAATTTTGATGATGCCTTCCTGTTGAGTTTCTACTTCTTGTATGGCATCAATGGCATTCATTAATAAAGTCATAAAGACTTGATTCATTTCCCCAGCTAGACATTGAATTTCTGGTAAATCTCCGTAGTCTTTAATAATACGAATGGGAGGGGAATTGCGTTCTAATTCATCTGAGTAGAACCCCGCGAGACGGTGTTGTAAAATTAATAGGGTGCTTTCTATACCGTGATGAATATTAACGCTTTTTATTTCGGCCTCATCTAAGCGGGAAAAGTTGCGCAAACTTAATACAATTTGATGAATGCGATCCGCCCCCGATTTCATGGAATCGAGGAGTTTAAAAAAGTCGTCTTTGATGAATTCTAGATCCATCTCTTCCGCTAAGTCCTCGATTTCCGGGGGAGGCTCTACGACAATGGTTTCATAAAGGGCTAATAAATCCAACAGGTCTGTTGCATATTCTGTAGCAGGTGTCAAGTTGCTATAAATAAAACTAATGGGATTGTTAATTTCATGGGCAATCCCAGCGACTAAATGGCCTAAACTGGTCATCTTTTCGTTTTGAATCAGTTGGGCTTGAGTTTGGCGAAGTTCTTGGAGGGTGAGGGTGAGGGACTGGGCTTTTTCTTGCAGGTTTAGTTCTTTGCGTTGAAGTTCTTCGTTCGCTTGGGAGAGTTCGCGGGTGCGTTCTAAAACCCGGGATTCTAGGTGTTCGTTGGCTTGTTGGAGGGCGAGTATGGCGTAACGACGTTCTTCAATAACGGCCATGAGGACGAGGGTAGTTACGGCAATTACGCTGATGAAGGATTCGAGGAGGAGGAGGGACTCGGTGAGATTGGGGCGCAGGAAGGAACTTTTTTCTAGGAGAGTCCCCGTGATAGCCATCGCTGTGGTGAGGGCGATCGCCATGGTGGTGATCCGTTTGGGGAAACGGAAGGCTGCCCAGACGGTGAGGGGGAGCATTAAGTATTCCACGGGATAGGCCCGCCAGAAGGCCAACACCACCACACTACTAAACAGCAACAACCAACCACAAAGTTCTGGCAGTAAACGGCGTAATCGAAGCAGTAAGGGATGGGGATTTTTTTTCCCGCCGGGAGTTGCCCAAGTGAGAATCAGGGGGGTGACGATTAACACCCCGGTAACGTTGGAAATCCACCAAGTCACCCAAAGGGGGGGAAATAAAGACCAAGGCACCCACCCCCCCAAGCACAAGGCACTCACTCCAATGGTGGCACTAATCCCTTGACTAAACACAGCCCCTAATGCCGCAAATTTAAACACTTCACTGGCTTTTTGGAAGGGGTAACGAGTGCCTGTGAAGCGGTAGATTAGGGTAGCGCCACAGAGGGGGGTTAAGGTGTTGCCAATGGAGGTCAAGGCTCCAATGGCGAGACTAATGGGGGTCGGGTTAAATAAGACCGAAATGCCAAAGGAGCCCAAGGCAATAGCGGGCCAAATTTTCGCCCCACCTAAGAGGACGGCGGCTAAACCAATACCAGCCGGAACCCAAATGGGAGTCACTTCACCGGGTAGGGTGGCTAGATGTAAGCCCAATAGACCCAGACCACAGTAGGAAACGGCGATGAGGGCGATCGCACTGAAATCTTCCCTGCACCAACGGGTTACTATTCCCTTCATGTTTCAGACCCCCCCTTTGATAGATATAAGACATTGGCTTTTCCTAGCCTTAAATATTATTTGGAGAATAGGTGATTTTTGACTGATTCCTGATAACTCTTCCTTTTGAGTTAATGGGTTTTGACATCCTTAGACCATCATAACGTTAAGATGCTAAAGATGTCTTAAAATCAAACCACAATCTTTACTTATATCAGCCAAAAAAGATCATTATCCCCTACATTAAGGAGGGGAGTCATGAGTCAAAAATTAAGAGGAAAAGAGACAATGATTGATGCTCCCCAGCAATCAAGGCGAGGACTTTTAGCCAAAATTTTCGGTCAAAATCTGCCCAGTCCTCTTTGATCCTTCAGCCCACCAGAGGAGGGCTTTCTTGCTACCCTATGATTCTCAGTTAATGGTCAGTGGTTCTGGCTTTAATCCCCCACTTCTGACCAAGTAATGGGCAAAATAGGCGCGGAAAAAGAGGTTAAACGATGGCTGTGGGTTTCTTGATCTAAAACCGTTTCGACGCGCTCATAAAGGGCTTCTGCCTCTTCAAAAGAGTTGCCCACACTGGTTAACCCCAACTTACCAAACTCCGATAGGGCTCCCATTAAGTGAAACACCGTCCCGGTTTTGGTGCTACTGTCAAAATGCAGATGATGGCGGGCAATTATATCCATCAAATCCCCGGGGAGTAAACCGCGATAACTCTCCTTTTGTAAGTTATCCGAGGCAATGTAATATTTCTCCTGACCGTGAGGACTTAAAAACACGCCCCGATCGGTGTAATACTTGCCATTGGTGAGTAATTTTAAGGCCATAAAGGGATGGGTAGTGCCACCCTTGCGCAAATTGATTTCAATGGCTTGGATCTCCCATTCTGGGGTTTTGCCCGGTTGATGAACGGCGATAAAATCGACCCCAAACCGTTCCATTGCCCCTTTTTGAGCGAGGATTTTGCCAATTTTTAAGCCATAGTCTTGTAAGGCTAAACAATAGGCGGGATCGGCCGGAAAACGACAGCCCAGATAAATTTGTCCGTCGGGGCCGCCGAGAATTTGGTCATGGGTGGAGAGAATATCCACATCCCCTCGGGGGGAAATATAGCCTTGAACACTGGGGGAACGTTTAACGGTGCCTTCGATAAACTGTTCAACGATGGCGCCTAATTCTGGGAGACGACTGGAAAAACTGGCCCAAGTTTCGTCCTTCGCTTGAAAGCGGAGATGGGGGAGGCGATCGCGCAACAGCTTAACTCGGGCTTCCCAAGTCTCCAAATGGGGGGAATACTCACTCAGGGGACTTAAGTCTAAAATGGCATTACCTTCCCCAGAAAACCCCTCATTGAGTTTAATCACCATCCGTTGTAACTCCGGGTGTCGCTCCCACAACAGCGCGGCGGCTTCTATCACCTGTTCCTCGTTCCATAATGAGGCTGGACTGCCATCGGGGAAAGGGATTCCCGCTTGGGCAAAAATCGCCCGACTACCACTTTTTGACCCCCAATAGAGGAGATCGGGACGACAAGCTAACAGGGGAATCCCTAACTTGAGGGATAATTCTTGCTCTAAGATTGTGGCGTTAAAACAGACGATATAGGACTTTTTCGGCCGGAGGGCTTTACGAATGCGCTCAATGAGGCGGGGCCGTTCTAAAATCTTTTGGGAGAGGGGTTTGAGGGAAGCGTCATAGGTGGATAATAGCAACAGGCGATCGCGAGCATGGGAAAAAGGAATCCCCGGCAACAACTGCAAATAATAGTCCACAATCGTATGAGAGAGCGGTTGAGACGTAACATAGATTAAGCGGGTGTGAGGATTCCGCAGGCGAATTAAGGAGAACAATAACCGTTCTTCATAGTGAAGAAAACCTGCAATTTTTTTTAGCTGGCTTTGGTCAATGCTAAAAGAAGGGATAACGAGAATATCGAAATCATCCTGATCAAACAAATCCACACTCGACGCACAATCCCGGAGTTGATTCTGTAGGTGTCGGAATTGCAATCCGGCTTCAGACGCGACATTCAAGGTTGGCATCTTGAGTTTCCCCCCAAGTTTTGATGAGCAATATTTTTGAGTCAATGACACAGCAAACAGGCGATAATCGTCCAGACCAACGATTAAAAAAACAGCACAAATCCCTAGACCCTGAAGGTGAAGCCCTGACCTTTGAATTTGATTCCGTCGATGCTGCCTTAGCTGATTTTAAAGCAGGTCGCGCTATTGTGGTGGTCGATGACGAACACCGAGAAAACGAAGGTGATTTAATTTGCGCGGCCCAGTTTGCCACCCCCGACATGATTAATTTTATGGCTGTTGAGGCCCGAGGTCTAATTTGTTTGGCCATGACAGGGGAACGTTTGGATCAGTTGGATTTACCCCTGATGGTGAGGAATAATACAGACCCCAATCAAACGGCCTTTACGGTGAGTATTGATGCTGCGCCCCATTTGGGGGTCACTACGGGGATTTCGGCGGAGGATCGGGCGAAAACCATTCAGGTGGCCATTAATCCGGCGACAAGGGCGGAGGATTTACGTCGTCCGGGTCACATTTTCCCCCTGCGGGCGAAGGAGGGCGGGGTGTTGAAACGGGCGGGTCATACGGAGGCGGCGGTGGATTTATCCCGTTTGGCGGGTCTGTATCCGGCGGGGGTGATTTGTGAGATCCAAAATCCCGATGGGTCGATGGCCCGACTCCCCCAATTGGTGGACTATGCTAAAAAATACAATCTCAAGTTAATTACAATTGCGGATTTAATTAGTTATCGTCTCGAACATGACCGTTTTGTTTATCGGGAGTCGGTGTGTAATTTTCCCAGTCAGTTTGGGGAGTTTCAACTCTATGCCTACCGCAATAGTTTGGACAATACGGAACATATTGCCATTGTCAAGGGGGATCCGTCCCGGTTTGCCCAGCAGCCGATTTTAGTTCGGATGCACTCAGAATGTCTGACGGGGGATGCTTTGGGGTCTTTGCGCTGTGATTGTCGGATGCAGTTAAAAACGGCGTTAAAGATGATTGAACATAATGGTTTAGGGGTGGTGGTTTATCTACGTCAGGAGGGGCGGGGGATTGGTTTGGTGAATAAGTTAAAGGCCTATTCTTTACAGGATTTGGGTCTGGATACGGTGGAGGCTAATGAACGGTTGGGGTTTGCGCCGGATTTACGGGACTATGGTATGGGGGCGCAAATGTTGAATGATTTGGGGGTGAAAAAAATCCGCCTGATTACCAATAATCCCCGGAAGATTGCGGGGTTAAAGGGTTATGGTTTGGAAATGGTGGATCGGGTGCCGTTGTTGATTGAGTCTACGGATTACAATACGGAGTATTTGGCGACGAAGGCCCAAAAGTTGGGGCATTTACTGTTACAGACCTATCTGGTGATGGTGGGGATTCGTTGGCGGGCCGAGGTGCAAACGGTGACGGAACGCTATGATTTGTTGGAGCAGTTGCGGGATCTCTGTCAGTCGGTGAATTTGGTGGTGCAGGAGGAGGCCAGACCGATGGCGATCGCCTTATTCACGACTCCCTCGTTGGTGGTGCATTTGGGCCTAGATCAAGCGGGGGTGGCGGCTACGGATTGGTACGATAATGAACATCATCCCTATGTGGAGGCGATCGCCAAAATTCTGGATCATCTCGCCCGTTGGCCTCAAGTTCAGTCTCTGGAATTCCTCATTTCTACGGGAGAAGATCCCCTCACTCGCCTTCAGGTAAAGCTTTCTCGCCAAACTTGTCCCCCCGGAAAACCACCCTCTACCATCTGTTCGAGTTGGCAACCTCAAACTATTTATCGGGTGGATTAGGGGGGAAAGTGTCAACAATGTGCCTTTTTTTTTAGGGCAAAATCCTTTGCTCCCTTCACAAAATTCTCACAATGTTTCAGTATATTAAGGTCAAAGCGAAAAAATCCCCTGGATAGAAACGGAAACGCCCTCCTCTTATCAGAGAGGAGGCTTTTTTTTTGTTGGGCTGAAATCCTCACCTGAAGGGCTTGGCTGTCACAAAATTTGCATAATTTTCTAGTAACTTAAAACCTGAAGCGAAAAAATCCCTTGGATAGAAACGGAAATTACCTCCTCTTTGAATGAGGGGGTTTTTTTTGCTTTTGGGGAGTCAGTATAACTGTATGACTGACCCGTTAAGAGTTTTCTCTTGCTCTCTAATGGGAAGACCAAACCTAGTTCGTCCGTTGTTGGGCTTTAGCCCTTAATTGCTCTCTAATGGGAAGACCAAACCCAGTGGGTTCGTTGTTGGGCTTTAGCCCTTAATTGCTCTCTAATGGGAAGAACAAACCTAGTTCGTCCGTTGTTGGGCTTTAGCCCTTCATGCACTGATTTTTGATCAGAAATTTTTGGCAGACTGTCACAAAAATTGCACAATCTTTTAGTATCTTGAGTTTAAAGCGAAAAAATCCCCTAGATAGAAACGGAAATGCCCTCCTCCTTGAGGAGGTTTTTTTTTGGCTCCAGTTTTAGAACCAACATTCACTTGAATCCAGTCTAATCAATTTCATCGAGATGTTCAGCCACCGCTTGATAGAGATTCAAGATGTGATGATCTGCCAAACGGTAGAAAACTTTGCGCCCCCGTTTTTCATAACGGACTAAGCGAATCGCCCGTAAGGTGCGCAGTTGATGGGATACGGCCGATTCGCTCATGGTTAAGGCGATCGCCAAATCACAAACACACAGTTCCTCTTGTGCCAGCAGCGACAAGATCCGCAGACGGTTGGGATCTCCCAAAAAACTGAAAAATTCCGCCATCCGTTGGGCTTTTTCCGGCTCTAACACCCCCTGCCCTAATTCCGCTAAATGCTCTGTTTCTAAGGGGTGGGGTATGTCACATTCTAGGTCATCCGTCGAGGCGATTTTAAGATTCGACATCGGTTTTCCATTCAAAACAGTGATCCATCTTTCATCATAAGGTCTTTCCCCAAACCTTAAGGAAAATTTAATAATATCTGAACACCTGTTCAGACTTTTGGGTTAAAATATGAATAGCTGTTCAGATATTCGCAAAAAGGAGAACTAACATGGCAGCCACCTTAGAGAAAGTGAAATGTGCTTGTAGTACCTGTGAATGTATGGTGAGTCCTGACAAAGCGATTGAGAAGGACGGAAAGTATTATTGTGGTGAAGCTTGTGCCAATGGTCACGCCGACGGATCTCATGGCTGTGGTCACCCCGGCTGTACTTGTGGGGGATAGGGGACAATTAATAATTGATAATTATTAATTCCCATATTTTACGGTTCACTGGGGGAAATTTAACCCATGGGGTCGGGGGGATTCATGTTCCCCCGACTCTCGGATTAATCGCGCTTAAAGGATTCTAGCCACTGACGGAGTTGTTCGGCGGCAATATCACGGCCACCCCAACCAAAGGCGATCGCAAAAGCCACGGCGATCGCACCGACAATCAAACCGAACGCCAGATTAACGATATTGGGCGCAATCCCCATTTGTTGCAATGCCATGGCAGACACCAACGTAATAATAGAAATTCTCGCCGCATTGCCCACTAAACAGGCCTGACGATTGCCCGAACTGGCAATCAAGTTATAGGCTAAATTGGCAAAATACAGGCCAATGGCAAACACCACCGCCCCCGCTAACACTTGTCCGGCAATGGTCATAATGCCGCTTACCAGACCC
Source organism: Spirulina subsalsa FACHB-351 (assembly GCF_026130165.1). Lineage (GTDB taxonomy): Bacteria > Cyanobacteriota > Cyanobacteriia > Cyanobacteriales > Spirulinaceae > Spirulina_A > Spirulina_A subsalsa_A. Next base: position 8,623 of record NZ_JAIHOM010000092.1, read on the forward strand.
GTTAAGGCATTGATCTGTAAGATATCCACCGCCGTGAGTGCGGCAATGAGCAGCACGGCCACGAAGACAATCATCCCCACAATTTCCGAGGGAGTGCGTACCGGAACCGTTTCATTGGGGGGTGTTGTCTGTTCCTCCGGGTTAGTATCTTGGGGTTGAGTCGTCAGAGAAGCAAACCCTAACCACTCATAGAGATGATTAAACCCTAACCCCACCAACAAACTGGTCACAAGGTCAGACAGATATTTCCCCGCCACATAGCCCAGAATTAGCACAATCGCCGCCATAAAGATATTGGGCAGCACGGCTAAAATTTGTTCTAACATAGCGATCGCAGGTTGAGAGATCGCCTCAATCTGTAACGCATTGAGTGCCGCAATCGACACCGGAATCAGCACCAAAACATAGGCTAACGTTCCCAGAATCCAAGACAAAGAACGTTGTCCCGTGGTTGAGGAAAAACCGAATCCTTCCCCCATGCGATCCAAACCCGAAGCGGCCAACAAATTCGTCACCACCCGACGGACAATTTGCGCCACTAACCAGCCAATCCCCCCAATTAACACCGCCGCCAGGATATTCGGAAGAACCCCTAAAACCTGATTCACCAATTGCTGCACCGGAACTAGGGTTCCCTCTAATTGCAGGGTACTGAGAATCGAGGGCAAAAACAGCAGGAAAATGAACCAATAGAGGGCATTGGCTAAGGTTTCCGTGAGGTGCAACGACTCCCCGCCCTCTGGAGTGCCGCCCATTTGTTCCCCCAGTTTTTCATCTAAGCGGGTAGCACGTAACCCTTTGACCACAATTAACTTGGTCAGCGTCGCCAACAGCCACGCCACCCCCAAGAGAATGGCCGCTCCACCCACTTTAGGCAAGAAGCGCGTCACTTCCTCTAGGAGGGCTTCGAGAGGTCTAGAAACCTGTTCTAAATTGAGAACCGTGAGGGCGGCAATCACGACAAAGAGAATAATCAGCCAGTAAATGGCTCCTGCAATCCATTTTTCAATGGGGAACGAAGTATCCCCCCCCGTCATCCAGGCCGCAATTTTATTATCAATGTCGGTGCGGTGCAACAAACTGTAGGTAATGCGACGCGCCAAGCTGGCAATAATCCAACCTACCGCTAGAATGGCGATCGCCTGCACCAAAGTAATTAAAGAAGTACCAAGGGTAGAACTCACCGTAGACAGCGTTTCATCCACCCACGTTGGCATAGGAGGAGCCTGTGCCAGCACAGGAGGTGCATGACCCACGAGAGTTCTGCTAATGGTCAGTATCATGGTATATACCTGAATTCTGCATCTACAGGGGCAGCTGCAACACTAATTTCGGGCCCCTGCTATTTTGATAATACCGAAGTTTCCGGCAAAACCCATCAAATTTCGATAAAATGCCCATAACTAACCGTCTGTTATCCCTTCCCATGTCTTCACGCCAAGTTTTTGAGCAATCGATTACCATTAGAGCCAGCGCCGTGATTGTAGAGCGTTGTGTGACAGAACAGGAACTGATGGCCCGTTGGTTAAATCCTGCCCTACGCTGTGAACCGATTGGGGAATGGAGTACGGAATTAGGCAGTCGTAGCCGTTTTATGATCCAGATTCCCCTCCTCCAGCCTACCCTGAAAAATACCGTCGTGGAACGAGAACCGGGGCTAGTGGTGTGGGAATTTGAGGGCTTTTTCCGAGGGCGCGATCGCTGGGAATGCACCCCCACCCCCGAAGGAACCCAACTCCTGAACCGTTTTGAGTTTGAAATCCCCAATCCCCTCGTCCGTTGGGGCTTTAACACCTTTGCCACCACCCTAACCCAAGCAGACATGAAAGCCCAACTCCGCCGTTTAAAGCGCGTTGCCGAAACCCTCTATCAGTTACAAGATTAATTGCATGGATGCAATAAAATTAGCGCCTTATTCAGCAGACCCTATCTACCTCAGTTCAAAACGCTACAATAGGTAACAAGTCTAACAAATAATGTTTATCAATCCTCTGCCCATTACTCATCTATTCACCCATGCTTTACGACACTGATTATCATCAATGGTTACAAGAAACCATTGAACATCTGCGGGTTCGTAACTTTGAGCAAATTGATTGGGACAACTTAATTGAAGAACTTGACAGTATGGGTAAAAATGATAAACGCGCCCTAGTTAGTCTATTAACGCGACTGTTAGAACATTTGTTAAAGTTAGCCTATTGGGAAGCAGAAAAACCGAGAGTTAGCAAGCATTGGGCTTCAGAAATTGTCAATTTTCGCGCTCAAATTGAACAGCGTCTCGAAGACAGTCCTAGTTTAGTTTCTCAACTGCCTACCTTTTACGAAAAAGCCTATCCTGTGGCGGTTAAATCTGTTTCAAAACTCTTTACACTGCCGGAAGATGCTCACATTACCCTTGAACAAACCCTCAGTAATGACTGGTTCCCTCCCTCCTGATTTCAGAGGGGCTTTTGTTGAGTTTTGCGGTTACTTTAACTAACCTACAGATAGTATTACCGCATTTGATTTAAAAATTCTTGGATCATCAAAGCATCAGGAGCATTAGGAACATTGCGTAAATACTCTTCTAAATCCTGAACCGCTAACGCCCATTCATTGAGTTGATAATATAATAAGCCCCTATCTCGAACTTCCCCATAGCTCTCAGGAGATAACAATAAAATCCGATCAATCGTTGCAATTGCTTTAGAAAACTGCTGTCGATTGAGAAAAATAAACTTGAGATTGGTTAAGATTCTGGACAAAAATTGGTGTTTACTAATCGGTTGTAAAAACTCCGGTTGTAAAACAACTGATTGCTGGTAAAGTTTTGCTAAAATGTCTTGACAATCCTGCTCAAACAGAATACTACCTTGATCAAAAGCATCAATAAAAATGCCGACATTTTCAAATTCAGGTCGGATAATAAAATGTCCGGGCATTCCGATACCAACCATCGGAAAATCTAGGCGCTTGGCAACTTCCAAATAAACTAAGGACAAACTAATAGGAATTCCTAAGCGACGATCTAGAACATCATTAAGGAAACTATTACGGGGATCATAGTAATCCCCCTTATTGCCGCGAAATCCTAAGTCCTCATAGAGATACTGATTAATAATTTTAATAACCTTTAGGGGGTATTGACGATCCGGTAATCGTTCTTTAAGTTCGGCAGCAATGGTATCTAAAACACCTAAATATACATCCGGCTCCAGAAAGTCGTATTCTTCTTGAGCAATATAGAGGGCTGCCTTGGCTAAATCAATTTCAGCCTCGTTTTTTTTAATTTCGTTATAAAAGTTTTGTCGTGCCAGAGAAAACATCATCGGGTTTATTCCCAAAACCATCTCTTAGAGATTAACACACTCTTCTGAGATGTTAGGGGGGTATGGTGTAGGAAATTGCCATCAAGCGTATAATAGAGCGTAATTACAAGTTAACGAGAAAATAGTCATGATCAAAAATAGCAGATTTTATATTTATCTGGGGTTATCCTGCCTCTTCAGCCTAATGATTGCTGTTGTGGGGGAGAATGTAGTCAAGGCGAACCCTATTTTAAATGAGCAAGGACGGATTGAAGAGAGTGATGCTAAACTGGAAGATGGGAGTTTTTATGATCTTTACACTTTTCCGGGAGAGGCAGGGCAACGGGTACGGATTCGTTTAGAGAGTGAAGATTTTGATCCCTATCTGGTGCTATTTAATAGCCAAGGGGAAAAACTAGCAGATGCTGATGATATTAGTCCAGAGGATTGGAACGCGGAGCTTGAATATTTATTACCGGAGGATGGGGTTTATCAAGTAATTGTTAACAGTTATAATCCTGAAGGTCGAGGAGAGTATAATTTAGTGATTTATCTTGACCCGGAAACCTCGATCCATCAACCTCAATGAATGCTCTAATTTAGAGTAGAGGATTTTGCCTAAGTTTGTAAGTATTCATCAAGAGTCTGCTTGATAATTAATTCCTTGATCTGACCTTATTTTATGGTAAACCATGACTAATGATTTCTAGCCATTTTTACTCTATCCTGTTCTTACGCTCTCTCAGATATGTCCTCGCTGTTAAGCACTACAACACCTAAAATTTTAGTGGTGGATGATCTTCCCCACAACTTGCGTCTCTTGGAAAAAATACTGACAGATCAAGGGTATGAAGTCCGTTTAGCTAATGGCGGAAAGTTGGCATTAACTAGCCTTTCTCGCTTTACTCCAGATTTAATTATCCTAGATATTTTAATGCCAGAAATCGATGGCTATGAGGTTTGTCAAGAGATTAAAGCAGATGTAGCAACTGCCCATATTCCGGTTATTTTTGTCAGTGCGCTGAGTGAAGGATTAGATAAGGCAAAGGCTTTTCGAGTAGGGGGTGCAGATTATATTACGAAGCCATTTCAGGTAGAAGAAGTGCTAGCACGGGTACAACATCACCTTAAATTAGTTGATTTAAACCGACAGTTAAAGGAGCGCAATGAGGAGTTAGAAAATCTCAATATCAAGTTACAATTAGCTTTGACAAAGTTGGAGTATTTAGTGAATATTGACGGACTGACTCAAGTGGCTAATCGTCGTTATTTCGATACTATTTTAGAACAGGAGTGGAATCAGGCAAAACAGCAAAAAAGTTATTTGGGGTTTATTTTATGTGATGTGGATTATTTTAAACAGTACAATGATTACTATGGGCATTTAAAAGGGGATGATTGTTTAATTCAAATTGCCCAAATGTTAAGTCAGGTGGTGAAACGTTCTGGAGATTTAGTCGCTCGGTATGGAGGGGAGGAGTTTGCTTTAATTTTACCGAAAACTAATCCCAAGTCTTTAATCACGTTAACGGAAAAAATTCAAGAGCGACTGGTAGAATTAGCTATTCCTCATGAATGTTCAGATATTGCTCCTTATGTGACGTTGAGTTTAGGTGGGGTGAGTTGGATTCCTGAAGAGAAGGATAAGACAGAGGATTTAATTCAGAAAAGCGATCGCGCTTTATATCTAGCTAAACACCAAGGACGGAATCGTACTGTTATTCTATAGGAGAACAGCCCCTTTTATTCCCCCATGTTTAACTCTGATGTAACACTTCTGAGATACGCTGAAACAGACTGGATTGAGGTTTCCCCAAATGCAGTCTTATTAGATGTATTGCACCAGATGACGCAACGGCAGAAAAGTTATGTTGTCGTGATGGCACAGAAACGCTGTGTGGGGCTTTTCACGGAACGGGATGTGGTGTCTTTAGCGGCATTACAACAGGATTTAAGTGAGTTGGCGATCGCATCCGTCATGACACCCAATCCTATTATCCGTTACGCTGCCCAAGTTAGCGACATTTTGGAACTGTTGCGAGAACTACAAAAACACCAGATTCGTCATCTTCCCATTTTAGGAGAAGAGGAGCAGTTACTGGGAGTGATTACCCATGATAGCTTATCCCAAGGGCTTCTTAACCATCAACCCCAACTTTTAGCCGTTGAAATTGACAACTGCCAAAAGGCTGAAATTGCTCAAGAGCAATCAGCAATCCAGATGAAAAAAGCCTACGAAAAACTAGCGGCTCATGTCAATAATTCTCCCTTAGCTGTTATAGAATGGGATGAAGAAATGCGGGTGATTAGTTGGTCTAAACGAGCAGAGGAAATTTTTGGCTGGACTGAAGCAGACGTATTAGGAAAAAGACTCGATGAATGGTTTTTTGTTTATCCAGAAGATTGGGAAAAAGTTCAAAGAACTGTTAATGCTATTCAAGATCCCCATAAAGCTCAAAATATCTGTCATAATCGCAATTATACCAAAACGGGAGAGATCGTTTTTTGTGAGTGGTATAATTCCAGTTTGTTTGATGAACAAGGCAAGCTAGTTTCCCTGATGTCTTTAGCCTTAGATGTGACTAATCGGATTGCGGCTGAAACGGCTTTACGTCAGAGTGAATCACGTCTGAGGGCGATTGTAGAACAAGCGGGGGTAGGGATTGCTTATACTATTCCGTCAGGTGAGTTTTTATTAGTGAATCAATATCTCTGTAATTTGCTGGGTTATTCAGAAGATGAGTTAATGAATTTAAGCTTTTATGATATTACCCATCCCGATGATTTGCCCCGAGATTTTGAATATATTCAAAAATCAATAGAAGAAGGGCTAGAGAGTATTTCTTGGGAGAAGCGTTATATCAGTAAAAGTGGACAAGCCCATTGGGTAGAAATTACCGTTTCTGTGGTGCGTGATAGGGAGGCAAGGTTAGAATCTGGCATTGGAATTGTGCAAGATATCCAGAATCGGAAGATGGCGGAGGAACGGATTCAATATCGACTGAAAGCTGAACAAGTGCTAGCCCAAATTTCCCAGTATTTAGCAACTCAAAACCAGTATGATTTTAATACTATATTGGCAAAATTAGCGGATGTGATCCGGGTTAATCGAGTTTATCTTTATACGGTATTGGGGGATGAAAATTCAAGGGTTGTAGATCAGAATCTGTATCCTGTTTTTTCTTTAAACTATTCCTTTGACAAGTGTTATGAATGGCATGATGAGGGAACATTTTCCTTACAAAAACAATTTAAGCCTTTCAATCTTCTACCCTTCCAGTGGTGGTTAAAACAGTTATTAGAACAAAAGCGAGTCATCTTAGAACATCCTGAAAATTTACCCCCAGAGGCGCACTGGGAAAAGGTTTTATTAACCGTACAAGGGACTTGTAGTGTACTAGAAATTGGTATTTTTACCCCAAGGGGGGAGTTATGGGGGGTGTTGGGACTGTCTACGATGGGGGAATGGCGTAAGGTGTGGTTGGAGGAAGATATTCAACTGTTGTCGGTGGTGGGGGAAATGATTTATGCTTACGCAGACCGACAACAGACCTATGAGGCTTTACAGTTAAGTGAGGAACGGTATTCCATTGCTACTCAAAGCGCCAATATCGGAGTCTGGGATACTAATCTAAGCAATCGCGAAGTCTATTATTCCCCCGACTTTATCGAGTCTTTAGGCTATTCTGTCAGGGAGATTGGTCAATCTTGTGAAAGAGTCCGGCAACTGATTCACCCCGACGATCAGGAAAAGGTCGTTGAACACAGTATTAAGTATTTACAAGGAGAACAAGCGACCTATGATATTGAGTATCGTATCCTCTGTAAAAATCAAACGGTGCGCTGGGTGTTGAGTCGCGCTAAGGCCATCCGAGATGACCAAGGAATGCCCTACCGTTTAGTGGGGACTTCCATTGATATTACTTCCCTCAAAGCGGCAACAGAACAGTTGTCCTATCGTCTAAAATTAGAAACGGCTCTCACCCAAATTTCCCAACAGTTGGCGAAATTGGAACCCTTCTCTGCCTTCCAAGAAGACCTTGCTCGCTGGCATTTTGACTTAGAACCCATTTTGGTTTGTTTGGGCCGTGCCATGGGCGTTCAACGGGCTTATCTGGTGCGTTTTGACTCCCACACCATGAGGGCTAGCTGGGTGACGGAATGGTGCGAAACGGGGTTAAATCATCTTCAGGATGACCTGCAAGATATAGATACAACGGTGATGGATTGGTGGATGGTGGAATTACAGGCGAATCGGGCGATCGCGCTTTCCCAATTAGATGAGCTACCCCCCAGCGCCCACAAGGAAGAGCAGTTTTTACGGGAGTTACAATTTAACTCCATCTTAGAGATTCCCATGTTGGATTCTAGTGGTCAACTGTGGGGATCTATTGGTTTAGCGACCATAGCTCCCCAAATCAAAAACTGGTTAGAAATGGATCAAAAACTCTTGCGCATCATTGGGGAGTTAATCTATACCCACTACAGCAGACGGGAAGCAGAACTTAAACTCCAAGCCTCAGAAGCTCTCTATGCAGGGATTTTTAACCATTCTGCTGAGGTGATTTGGTTAATTCGCCTGCTACCGGGGAGGCAGTTTGTTTATGAAACCATTAATCCTTCTTATGAGGAACAAATCGGCATCACCAGAGAGGAGATTATCGGCAAAAGTCCCTATGATGTCCATTCATTGCCCATTGCCCAACATTTAACCCAATCCTATCAAGCTTGTGTGGAGGCCGGGGAAACCCTTTGTTATGAGGAAACGCTTTCCTTTCCCATTGGAACACGAACCTGGCGTACTATATTAGTTCCGATTCACAATAGTCAGGGGCAAATCCAGAGAATTTTAGGCAGTGCGCGGGATATTACCGAAGATATTCGCCAAAAAGAGGAACTGGCTCGTTCTAACGCCGAATTAGAACAGTTTGCCTATGTAGCCTCCCATGATTTACAGGCTCCTTTAGGGATTATTAGCAGTTATGCACAACTGTTACGACAACTGAAGGGGGAACAACTCGATGAACAGTCTACTCGATATTTGGAACGGATTGTGCGAGGCTGTGAACGGATGCAGAATATGATTCATGATCTGTTGCAATATTCCCGACTGCAACGGAAACCAAAAGAATTTCAGGCCTGTGATTTAGGGGAAATTATCCAGGATGCGATCGCCAACCTAGAACTTGACATCACTCAAAGCCAAGCCAGTCTTGGGATTGGGGAATTACCTACTGTACAAGGCGATCGCCCCCAACTCCTCCAACTCCTGCAAAACCTCCTCGGTAACGCCATCAAATACCGAGGCAATCGCCCCCCAGAAATCCAAGTTTCCGCCCAATTCCTCGAAAATCACTGGCAAATTGCCATCCAAGACAACGGCATCGGCATCTCCCCCAAACATCAAGCGCGCATCTTCCAAATCTTCCAACGCCTACACACCGCCAATGAATACCCCGGCTCTGGCATTGGACTCGCCATCTGTGAGAAAATCGTCCAACGTCATGGCGGCAAAATTTGGGTCGAATCCCAAGAAAATCAAGGGTCTACCTTCTACTTTAGCTTTCCTGCTTTAGAACCTCACTTAAATTAGCGACTGTCCCCACAAATCTTAACCCGAGAATATAGCCACATAATCGGATCAAAATATTATTTTTTTGTTAAAATATATCACCAGATTCAAAACAGAGGCTCTGACCGTGAACCTTACTCCTCAAAACTTCACACTACTGATGGTCAATGACGACGAGGATACTTGTATTTTGACCCAACAGGTCATTCAAATGTTAACCCACCAAGAAACCCGCTTTCATCTAAATTTCCGTTGCGTCGAAACGGGTTTACAATTAGTAGAGTACCTTGAGCCTGTCACCCCCCACAATCCCACGATTGACTATCCTCAACCCGATTTGATCTTATTGGATTTGAATATGCCCGCCATGAATGGTATTGAAACCTTGATGTGGCTCAAACAAAACCCCAAATTCAGCAAAATCCCCGTTGTGATTTTCTCATCCTCTGATCATCCTGATGATATTAAACAATGCTATGAATTAGGAGCGAATTGCTATATTAGAAAACCCCTAGTATTTGAATCATTCATCAACATCCTTCAATCCATTGTCTATTACTGGTTTAATATTGTCCAACTGCCATCCTATACCAGCCCAGACCTTTATCAGATAGATTACCCTTAAGTGAACCACCAACACTGAATTAAAAATGACAGTCTTGGCAACACCCCCAAAGAGATACTTTTTACTTTTCCAACTAAAAGCCAGTTAGCTGTTGTTTTATCGCTTTTTGCTTAAAACGCCCTGCTTAGGTGTTTTTTCCTAGCCCTAGAGATTAGATTGAATGATCGATGTGTGAACTTAAGAATCCTCTGTTACAGCCTAGCTTAACAGGAGAGTATGTTAACAGTTTTCTTTAGCCAGTCCTCTTGATTCAGCATCTTTAGAATCCATCGTCCTATGATGACATATTTTCCGATTGAACCCTCCCGTCCTCCTATCCAGATGGAAGATACTTCCCTAAAGATTCTCCTAGTAGAGGATAATACCGACGATGCAGAACTGATTGAGGAATTAATTAATGTTGGGAGTCAACAGTATCAATTAACAATTCCCCTGCAAACGGTACCCTCTTTGAATGGGGCGTTACATGAACTCAATACTATGAGTTTTGATCTAATTTTATTAGACTTATCCTTACCGGATAGTAATGGACTAGAAACCTTCGGTAAAATTTCTAAACAAGTGCATAATACTCCGGTCATTGTTCTAACTGCCTACAACGATAGTGATTTAGCTATCCAAGCCATTCAAGCTGGGGCGCAGGACTATTTAATTAAAGGAAAAACAGGCAGTCAGACCTTAATTCGTGCTATATTTTATGCCATTGAACGGCAACGATTACAGGATAATTTAAGGCAACGTGAGGCAAAATATCGCTCGGTTGTGGATAATTTAAAGGGCGTTATTTTTCAGACTGATTTACAAGGAAATTTAATCTTTTTAAATCAAGCGTGGAATCGTCTGACAAATCGACCCGTAGAAGAGGTATTAAATCGTCCATTAGTGAGTTTAATTCACCCTCAAGATCAACGGCTGCATTTAACACAATGCGAAGCATTACTAGCTGGAAATATTCCAGAAGTGACTTATTTGGTGCGTTACTTTCGAGGGAAAAAAGACATTGGTTTATTTGAAGTAACCGCTCGTCCGACTTTAGATCAACAAGAAAAAATAATTGGGATTACGGGGGTATTAGAAGATATTACGACGAACCGACCTTTCGCCTATGAGTGAAGCGTTAAGATTACGGTTTTGGGTATACTTGTTTGTGTGAGATCAACCTATTAGTTGATCATCTGGGACTGACTCAATGCTGATTGTACTTGAGTTTCAGACCTAGAACCATCGCCGCGAGGATAAACGTTGCTACATTCGTGACAATCACCGGAAGATCCCTAACAGCCACCCCGTAGATAATCCACAACACCACCCCGAGGCAAAAGGTGAGGAACATTCCCAAGGAGATATCTTTAGCTGACTTACTTTTCCAAGTTTTGAGGACCTGGGGCAAAAACGAAATTGTGGTTAAGGTTCCGGCCAGTAGACCCACAGCCGTCATAGGATTTTCTAACATAGGAGTAGAGATTAAGGAACAACAGAAGGAGTTAGAGCATAATTTGTTGTGCGATCGCCCGAATCGTTTCCGTCACCTCATGCTCCGGATAATTCACCACAAACACCCCATTACTCGCCAACATCATCACATCATCAGAATGAGGCAAAATCCCTGCCACAGGGACTTCATAGATACTTTCTACCTTTCGTTTTAACTCATCAAAATCAAACAGCGTAGGGGCTTTATTCACCATCATCAACATTTTAGGCACTTCTAAACGCCGTGCCACATCCACCGTCACCGCCGTTCCTTGAAAATCTTGCTGATCCGGTCGTAAAATCAACAGCAGGACATCAGAAATCGTAATAGAGAGTAACGTTTCCTCATTCAGACCCGGATGAGTGTCAATGAGCAAATAATCCAAGTCTAAATCTTCCATCAAGTCCTGAAAACCGTCGTTCAGTAAACCCACATCGTACCCTTCCCGCAAGACTCGGGCAATATCCCCGGCCTTAATACTCGACGGCACTAAAAAAACCTTCCCCCCCTTGTCCTCTTGACCTTTTAACACATTAGTCATCTCATGGGCCGCCGCCGAAAGTTTACAGCGTCCCCAAAGATAATCATTCAGACAGGGACTGAGATTTTCCTCCCCATAGCCAAATAAAACATGGATGCCGGGGGATTGGATATCTGTATCTACAATGGCCACACGATGTCCATAACTAGCAATAGTCACAGCTAAATTCGCCGTAGAATTGGATTTTCCTGTCCCTCCGCGATAGGAGTGAATAGAGACAACTTTAGGACGCTTCGATTTAGTCATGGTCGGGTACTGACTCTTGGGAGTGATTCTGAAAGCATTGTACGCGATCGCCTATCGCCTCCTCTAGTTTCTCACAACTTCTCTCCCCCTCAGAGGAGTTAATCATTCACGGATTCCTGTTAGCGTAGTCTTCCATGCTCAACAGACATGGGAACAGACAACCTTGCTCTACCAGTCTGAGGAGATATTGCCGTTATAATAGACATCTCCTGTTCCCTTTGCCTTCCCTTATGTTTCCCCTTAACCAGATTAAACGACGCTATGCTCCCCCCACCTGTACCCTAGAAATTTGGGCGACTCGCTCCCCCCTGTCCAAATTTCAGAAACGACCCATCGTTAAAAACCTACAGTTTCAACTGCGCTTTGATGACCCTCGACGGATGCAAGACGAGCAAATCATCCTCAAAGGCGATCGCCAACAACTCGACCTCCTCTGTGATACCGTCACCACCTACATTCAAAACATCCTACTCCCTGCCCCCGTTCCTGCCGCCCTCAGAGCCGCCCCCTCCAGTCCCGCACCCACCCCCCTCAACCCCAGTCAACTGCCCTTCCTGCGTCCCCAAGGGCTATTACAGCACGAACTATTCCTAGGTACCCTCCTAAGTCCCTCCACCTCCGTTCCCCTCTCCACCACCCAACTCTTCGACCTCGGCACCGTACTAGACCAATACCAAGCCGAAATTGACCTACTCCCCCGACTCTCCTCCTCATCCTCCACCATAGTCCCCGCTTGGGCCAAAACCGCCGCCTTCCTGATTATTGCCTCCGGCGTAACCATGACCCTCTACCTCAACCAACAAGCCGAACAACAACGACAAACCTCCATCTCCATTCCCGAACTACAAGACCTCAACCGCCCTCCCATCGGCGTAGAAACCCTACCCAGCCTCCCCGATGCCCCTCCAGCCCCCACCCCCAGCCTCCCCTCAGACCTCGCCCAACGGCCAAGACTCGCCCCACCCCCCCCAGTAAACCCCGGCGACATTCCCATCAACACCCCGCCCACCATGCCCGGCCGTTCCCCCAGCGCCCCCCAGCAAACCAC
>NZ_JAIHOM010000093.1 GCF_026130165.1 Spirulina subsalsa FACHB-351
GACGCAACTTGTATTGATAGGAAAGAATGAGCATCTTACGAAATGCAAGTGATTCTCTTAATTGTATTACGATTAAGAAAAAGCCGTCCTAGAAGGACGGGGCTTTAGACCCAGGGTTTTTGGTAATGACAGCCGCTAATCCGAGAGGCGCAATGAGCAACAGGGCGAGGGTGATGGCTCCGTTGGCGGCGGCGACTACGGTACTCCGCACAAAGGCGGCTCTTGTGGAGATGTACATAGGGCAGATGGCTCCATAGCTCTGATAGTTCTACTTTAGCTGAGGGGATGGGGGATTGTCTCAAATTTGCCGCTATTTTGCAATTGATTAAGAAATAGCTAAAAAGCTTGATATATAAGGGTTAAAGCAGGTTTAATAGAGGGAGTAAAAATAGTGGCTTTTTTGAGTATTAGAAACCGGGTTTTTGCTAGGGTGTACCGAGAAAACCAGACAATGAACACAACCCGGATTTGGCGCTGAAGCGCAACTACTAACCCGGATTTGGCGCTGAAGCGCAACTACTAACCCAGATTTCTGATTCAATTATGCCTCGCCCTTCTCAATCCCATCCTTATAGCGATCGCAAAACCTTTGAACGACTCATGGTGTTGATTGTCACTTTAGTCCGGTTTCCGGGAGTCGGCTGCCCCCAGCCCCTCGCCACCCGCACCGAATCCAAAGGACAACACAATGCTTTAGCCCAGTTACAAACCCAAATGCAAGCAGTGGCACGGGAACAAGGCTATGATTGGTCTAAACAGTATCCCTCCCTCGGAACCCTGCGCAAGGATTTAGAACGGTTGCGGGACTACGGCATTTTAGAACAACGAATGTATCGCTGGGGCTACTATTTAGGAACTGGGGTGATGACCGTGCGGGAATTACAAGCCGCCCTCAACAGTTTGGAGTCTCAGGGCAAGTATCAGGGAGATCCCGAAATTCGCCGGATCTATCAAAGCATTTTACAACGCTTGCGGGGGTTTCCCTTTCCCACCCAAGGGAGCAAAAATCAACCCTATCCCGTGCGGCAAAATATCAACCGGGCGATTAATTACACAGACCCCGATGAAATGCGGGAAAAACAACAATATCGAGACACCCTATTTCATTGTGTGCCTTTGTTAGAGGAGGTGATTGTTGGAGGCAAAGGGAAGGGACAGGATTATCTAGATTATCGGGTGGTTTTACCCAGGCGATCGCTTGACGAGTTTAGTATCTGGGTGCAACGCTACGCCGATAAAGCCCAAGTCTTATCTCCCCCGGTGTTAGTAGAGAAGCATCAGCAGATGGCCTTAAGGTTATTAGAGCATTATCCTTTCGCCCAGAGCGTTTCCAGTAGCCCATAAAAGGGCTCCCAATTGTCATCTTGTGCGATCGCCTCCCAAACCCTTTCAATCACCGGACGCAGGAGAGCCGTTTTCGGATTGCGATCGCCTAATCTCCCCTTCACCCCCGCCATTTCCCCCTCCGGCAACTCATTCAACGCCTGATAATACAACTTACGCCAACTATCCCAACCCTCCACCGGAAAAGAAGAACGCCAAAACACCTTTAACCAATCCTCCCGCCAACGAGGATCAAACTGATCCGCCAACTCCGCAAAAAAGCCATGATAACCCATCTCCGTTTCCCCCAACCGTTGCAGAGTCAAACTCACCAACTCCCGCCCCATCTCCTCCGGCAGCATCCCCTCCTCAAACCCCAACTTTCCCAACATCAACCGACGATAGGTGCGAAAATACACCTCATCAAACACCCCTAAACCCGCCTCCAACGCCTCCCGACTCACCACCAACTTAAGCGGAACCTGCAACTTCTCCAGATTCAAGTGACAAATCCCCGGCTGATTGCCATAACAATAGCGCCGCCCATAATCAAAATAAGCCGCCGTAAAATAGGGGTCATAACTCGGAATAAAAGCATAGGGGCCATAATCAAAACTCTCCCCCGTCATCGACATATTATCCGTATTCAACACCCCATGACAGAACCCCGCCGCCATCCACTGCGCCACCAACTCCGCCGTCCGCCGCACCAGAGCCTCATAACAGAGCGCGTAACGATCCTCAGCCAACTTATCCCCCGGAATCTCCGGATAATACACCCCAATCAGATGATCCAACAACCGCCCTATTAAATCCGGTCGTTGTAAAAAATGTAGCCGTTCAAAAGTCCCAAAACGCAAATGAGAGCGACTAAAACGCACCATCACCGACGACCGAGTAGGAGACGGTTCATCCCCTCGCCAGAGCGCCTCCCCCGTCTCAATCAAACTCAAACAGCGCGACGTTCTCACCCCCAACTGGTGCAACGCCTCCGCCGCCAACACCTCCCGCACCCCTCCCTTTAACGTTAACCGTCCGTCCGCATTACGAGAATAGGGCGTTCTCCCGGAGCCCTTCGTCCCCAAATCATATAACTCCCCATCCACCCCTCGCACCTGTCCATAGAGAAACCCCCGACCATCCCCCAAATAGGGGTTATACTCCCCAAACTGATAACCGTGATAGCGCAACGCCAAAAAAGGGCGCACCCCCATAAACAACCCAAAAGCCTCAATAAAATCATCATCCCGCACCTGTTGAGGACTTAACCCCAAAATCGGTAACAGTTGGTCATTGCGGAAGCGCAAACGGTGTTCAGGAAAATCCGCCGCCGTCACCACATCATAATAATCCTCACCCAGTTGTTCTAACGCGGGTTCATAGTTGAGAGACAGAAACGTATTAGACATGAGTTAAAGTAGTGGGAAACGACACAAAACAAAGGGGAAAACCCAAAAATGGCGGATTCTATTATGTACCAAGAAGATGGCTATGTGGTGCTTGAACCAGACCAGCCAGAACAATTTCTCTCCGAAGCCGAACTATTAGCCAAACTGCAAACCCTCCTCGAACAACAAACCGAACTCCCCCCCTACCTGCAAAAATTCCCCTCCTCCCAAGCCCAAGCCCGCCATCTCCTTGAAACCGCTTGCGAGTGGGACATTACACCCGGGCAATATCTTCAATGGTATGTAGTGCGCCTAGAAAAATAGTCCCTTATTAATCAATAATTATCAATTATTAATTATCAATTCCCTATTCCTCATTCACAGCAATGAGTGCCGCTTCAATCTCCGACTCCTCCACCTGTTCAACCGTGACACGGATTCCCGGACCAAAGAACTTTTCAATTTTCTCCCGTTGTTGTTGCCACGTTTCGAGAGGAACAAAAGGAGAGTCAAACTCCAGAATCAGGGCGTATTGCCCCTCAATAGCCGTTTCTCGAATTCCTTTAAGGATAGGGCGTTCCTCATCATTGGGACTTAAGCCCAAACGTTCGAGAGAGTCATCTAAATGGGCTTCTTGTCCGTAACGGTAGCGCGTGACATCGTTGCGAATTTGGTTCTGGGTAGGGGTAGCCTGTTGTTCCCGCAGGCTGAGGATTTCCGGGGAAGTTGGGACACTAAAGGGAGTCGGTTTCAGTTCCGCCGCTTTCAGCGCCAAGCCACCCAACAACAGGGGAACCCCATAAAAAAAGCCAATCAAGTTTAAGGTAGGTTTCCCCAAGGCATAGGCGACAACGCCCATTAGGGTGAGACTTAGCCCAACTACCAGGCCAAGTAATCCAAGCGGTATTTTGCGGAACATGATCTTATGAGAAAAATGTTAAGTTTTGTTTTCCATTTTACCCTGAAATGTGCAAAGAATGATTGAATGTATCCCCCCTAGCCCCCCTTTGGAAGGGGGGAATTGGAGTATCCCCCCTAGCCCCCCTTTGGAAGAGGGGAATTGGAGTATCCCCCTTTAGAAGGGAGAGAACCGTCCGGAAGTCCCCCTTTGGAAGGGGGATTTAGGGGGATTCTGCTTAAATGAGGACAAAAACTCACCTTTTCCTTACTGAGTGAATGTATCCCCCCTAGCCCCCCTTTGGAAGAGGGGGGAATTGGAGTATCCCCCTTAGAAGGGAGAGAACCGTCCGGAAGTCCCCCTTTCAAAGGGGGATTTAGGGGGATTCTGCTGAACTGAGGGGAAAAACTCACCTTTTACTTACTGAGTGAATGTATCCCCCCTAGCCCCCCTTTGGAAGGGGGGAATTGGAGTAGCCCTCCTTAGAAGGGAGAGAACCGTCCGGAAGTCCCCCTTTGGAAGGGGATTTAGGGGGATTCTAAGGATTGGCAAAAGTGTTAATTTCACCGTTACCAATGCGGCGAATGGGAGTCGATTGTTGTCCCATTTGGGGGCCACTTGGATTGAATGAGTTATTCTGCCCCCGATTAGGCTGTTGCTGGGTCATATTGGGGTTATTAAACAAGGGATTAACCCCAGTTGCATTATTCCCCTGGGGCATATTGGGAACGCCATAATTGTTAAAATTGGGACTCACATTACGAGAGGAACGAGTGGGGGGGACATAGTAGGGCATAGTGGGAGTCTGTCCCGTCTGACCTCGAACATTAGGGGGAGGATTGTTGATATTCCCGTAAGGAGTGGTAGAGTAGGAGTTCCCATAGTTGGGTTGTTGACCTAATCCTTGGCTGGTAGCCGGATTATAGGGATTATAGGGTTGCCCCGTTGCAGGAGTATTCATCCCCGTTGCAGGAATTTGGGCATTCATCCCGGTTCCATTGCTGCCAGTATTGCCCAGAGTAGAGGGATTCGGATTGGGGGATGTGGTGGCGGTGTTGCTGCCTTGAGGATTGCGGCTTGAGTCTTGTTCTGAGTCGGCCTCATTGGCTTCCCCAGAGGGTTGATTGATTAAAGATAAAGCCTGCTGTAGCGGACTCATGACCGTTGGCTGAGAAACCGTTCCCACAGGTTTCACTGAAGGCAATTGAGTTAATTTAATCCAAGCATTAGTCTGTTGAGAAGACCCAGGGGAGGGGGAATCTTGACCGTTGGTGGTTTGTTTGAGTAAATCTGCGACGGAGGCAAATTGTCCGGTATCGTTGGGAATTAACCCCGGTAATAGGGGGTTATCTGTCCCAGTTGTCAGTCCAGTTGTCAGTTCATTGGTTGCAGAGGTTGGACTTTGGGAAGGATTATCTGAGGGTAAATCCGTTTCCGCGATGGGCAATTCTGGGGTGGGAACTGTGGGCAGGTTCAACTGTTCCATTAACAAGGAGACATTATCCACATCGGCCATAGCGGCTAATTCTTCTCGGGTTAAGTCGGGATTAGCGGCCAAGAGTCGGTCAATCACAGATTCCCCTTGGGAATATTCTAGCCATTGGGGGTTTTGACTATAACTCCAGAAGGAAAAGCCCAACAGTACCGTTATAACCATAGACCCGACAAATAAGGGTTTGCGGTAAAAGGGAATGGGGGGTTGTAGATGTTTGTCTGGATGATTGGCTGTGTAAGGGGAATTAGGAGACATAGGAATTTACAGCGATCGCTTTCAATAGTCCTACCTCTACTCTACCCCACTTTTCTGGATTCAACCCAAGACCATCCTTGAATAGATAGGCCGAGTATTCCCCCAAACTCGACCTTAGTCGAATGGTTATTAACCGTTGCCGCGCCTAGATTGAACAGCATGGTGATTGACTAGGAAAAATCTGTCCATGCCCTTACTCCCCGGTTCTCAACCCCCAACCGATTATCTGGGTCAAGGATTTGCCTTTCCTTGGCGGGTTAACCCCCAGGGTGCCATTCAACTCAGTGCAGCCCAGCAGAATGTTGAAGAATCCATGCGTATTATTTTGGAAACCAGTATCGGTGAACGGGTCTATCGTCCTGATTTTGGTTCTCGGTTGTCAGAATTAACGTTTGCCCCCCTCAATTTAGACACCCTGATTTCCATTCGGCGCTTTGTCGAAGAGGCGCTGAGTATTTGGGAAGCGCGCATTATTTTGGATGAAGTGAAAACCATCCCGGATGCTGAACGCGGTCGTGTGTTAATTGAGATTAACTATCGTCTCCGGGCTAATTATGTCCCCGGCACTCTGATTTATCCCTTTTACTTGATGCCCCCAGAAGAAGCCATAGCAGAAGGAGAGTTGAACCCAGATTATTAATCTCCTCTAGCCCCTCCACCTATCCCCTCATCCCAGTGATTTATGGAATTCCAGTTCTTACCTAACCTCCCCAAAGCCAACCTTGATGACCGCACCTTTGAGGACTTAATCGAAGAATGTCTCTTGCGCATTCCCCGTTACTGTCCCGAGTGGACCAACTACAGTCCCAGTGACCCCGGAATTACCTTGGTAGAACTGTTTGCTTGGTTAACAGATCAAATGCTCACCCGCTTTAACCAAGTCCCCCGTCGTCAATACATCACGTTTTTAGAACTCCTTGGCATCCGTCTACAACCACCTACCCCGGCCACGACACCCATCACCTTTTACCTAGTCGGAGAGTTACCCGAACGCTACACCATCCCCACAGGGATTGAAATTTCCACTCTCCGCACGGCCACTGATGCGGCGATTGTCTTTAATACGGACTATCCTTTAATCATTGGTCAACCGCGCTTACGTCACCTGTTGAAGGCGCGCCAACAAGAAACCACTCCCCAACTGCTGCGAGATCCTTTGGTGAATTTTTGGAGTCAACAGCCCGATGGCGCTTGGGGTGGGCCGGAGTTAGCGATTTTTGATGACCAGCCCCAAGCGGGCAATTGTTTTTATTTTGTGTTTGACCCTGATGAACCCTTAGAGGGCAATGTTTTAGCGATTAATGTTAAGGGACAGGAGGCCACCCCCACGGGGATTAATCCTCAAGCGCCGCCTCGAATTTGGCAGGCCTGGAATGGGACGGAATGGGTGTCGGTGTTATTAAACGAGTCGGATGATACGACTCAAGGGTTTAGTTTTAATCAACTGGTTTTAGAAGGGGGCAACCCTTTACAGGGGGCGGATGTGATTGTTCACCTGCCCCAAACCTTCCCGGTGGCCCAATTTTCTACCTATCAGGGGCGTTGGGTGCGTTGCTGTTTTAGTTCCCCTAGCCCCCAAAGACCGCCTTACAGTGCCTCTCCTCGCTTGGTGGGGGTGGATGTGCGCGCTATTGGGGGGACGGTGAATGCTAGTCAAGGGCGACGGGTGGAACGGGAGGAGGTGGGGGTGAGTGATGGCACTCCGGGTCAGAAGTTCCAACTCCAAGAAACGCCAATTTTGCCGCGCAAGTCGGAGGAGGAATATCTGGTGGTGGTGACTCCTTTGGGAATGCCCCAAGTGTGGACGGAGGTTCAAGATTTTGCGGACTCGGGCCCTAATGATTTCCACTACACTTTAGATTCCATTACGGGTGAAATTCAGTTTGGGCCGTTAATTCGGGAGGCTATGAGTTTACCCACTCAAACCGCTCGCAGAGGTCAACAACAGGGCGGCTTACAAACGAGAACAACGGGGGAGTTGACCCGGTTTGAGGGGTCGTTCTCGGGCGGACTGATGACGGGGGAAATGCAGCGTTTGGAACGGCAATATGGGGCGATTCCCCCTCGGGGGTCGCGGATTATTATGGCGGTTTATCACACAGGAGGGGGGGCGATTGGCAATGTGAAGCCTAACACCCTAACGGTGTTAAAGTCGGCGGTGCCTTATGTGACTCAGGTGACGAATTATGAACCGGCTAAGAATGGCTCGGATGCGGAAACGTTAGAACAGGCGGTGATTCGGGTGCCGCGCTTGTTGCGCAGTCGCGATCGCGCTGTTACGCCAGAAGATTTTGAAACCCTTGCTCTACAAGCGGGACAGGGGGCAGTGGCGCGGGTGCGCTGTTTACCGGCCGATGCCCGTCATGCCGGGAGCATTCAATTGTTAGTGGTGCCGCAAACCAACACCCGAGGCATTGAGGAGGAACAGGGGATTGCTCCGGAGCAGTTTAGTCTGACTCCCCAGTTAAAAGAGTATTTGTTAGCCCATTTGCGCGATCGCACTTTATTAGGGATTCAGGTGAAATGCGAGGAACCCCAATATATCGGGGTCAGTGTCCAGACAGAAATTTCCCTCGAACCCATTTATAACACCCCCGAAGCCCGACAAGAAATCCTCTCCCGTCTGCGCATTGCTTTATATCGTTTCCTCAATCCTCTCACCGGGGGACCCCATGGACAGGGCTGGGCTTTTGGTCGTCCTGTTTACCCCTCAGATATTATTGCCCTCTTCCAAAAAGTCCCCGGCATCCTGTATCTAGGGGCGATTCAACTCTTTGCCATCCAATCAGTAGAGGGGCAATGGACAAGGATGCCCCCCACCTCCATGATTGACCCAGGCCCCAACGGTTTAATTTGTTCTTGGTCTGATGCTCGTGCTTCCTTGGGACACATTATTAACGTGATTTAGAACAACGAGATAATGGCAATAAACTAAAAGCTAAAACTTAACCCCCTATTCCCTATTCTCCATGACTCAATCTCTTGATCTCCAACTGATTCCCATGCAACTCATCCCAGCTACTCCTGTTGAGGAGACAAGGGGGGAGGCTGAGTTAATCATGACCGCTTCCAGTGTAAAAAATCTGGTGGTGCATCCCGGAGAACCCACAGAAATGGTGATTCAGTTGGAAAATCGAGGGACGCGCAATTTTCGCTGGAATGCGCAAATTCAGAGCAATTTTCCCCCAGAATGGTGTGAGATTATTAACAATAATACCCTGTTACGACCGGGGGAACGGGTCAGCGCGGCTCTGTTGTTTCAAGTTCCTGAAAACTTTTTTGAACAGGACTTTCTCCCGAGAATTCCTCTGAGATTAGATTATGATGCCCGGATTAATATTTATGGGAGTGATCTCCCAGAGGAAGAACCCGAATCATCGGAAGAAGTTGCCGGAGAAATTGAAGCAGAACCCCTTACAGAATCAGAAATTGAGCCAGAAGAGCCGGAAGCAATCGCCGGAGAAATTGAAGCAGAACCCACCATAGAACCTGAAGCGTCAGAAACCATAGAAGGGGAAATAGTGGGGGGAGAATTGGAAGAAATCCCCCCCGGAATGGAAGCTGTGGATTCGCCAGATACGGAACTGTTTACCCTCGTTCAATTTGCGAACTTTCAGGTATTTATTCGCCCCCAAAGTCTGTATCGGGATTTTGTCCCCCGCATCTTTGGGGAAATTGACTTTTTAGGGCGTTTCCTGAAGATTTTTGAACAGGCGTTTGAGCCGGATGTTCTGACGTTAAATGCCCTCTGGGCTTATTTAGACCCTTTACTGGCTCCAGAAAGCCTGTTACCCTTTTTAGCCCATTGGGTAGGGTGGCCGATTCAGCCTAATCTGAGTTTAGACCAACAACGGCCGCTCATTCGCAATGCGATCGCCCTGTATCGTTGGCGGGGTACCCGTCGAGGATTACGTTTTGCCCTGCACCTAGCCACCGGACTCCCCCTTGTGGAAAGTGCCTCAGAAGATGAACAGCCTATCGGGATTTATGAATCCTTTAGTCGGGGTTTGGTGTTGGGGGATACCTACTTAGGGCAAGATGCCACCCTAGGGGGAGGCCGCCCCTACCATTTCACGGTTAGATTGCGCCCCCCTGATGGTTATGAGTTAGATCAAACCTTAATTCAAGTGGTAATAGACCAAGAAAAACCCGCTTTTTGTACTTATGATTTGGTGATTGAGTCTTAAACTTTCCCCTGAAGGGAGAGGGAGGGAATAGGTAATAGGTAATTGATAATTGATAATTGATAATTTCTCCCCTGCTCCCCTGCTCCCCTGCTCCCCTGCCCCCCGACACCCGACTCCCTATTCCCTATTCGATTAAACTTGAAATGACTTCTTTTTCCTATCCTCCAATTCATCCCCTAGAGCGCTTAAATGTAACCGATGGTTTATTGTTAAACGCGGAATTGTGGCAACTGGCCCATTATTACCATCGCCAACGGCAAAATATTCACTATCAAGCCCTCAATCAGGGGGGAATTGTCTGTGGGCTAGGATTGTCCCTGATTGAGCCGGGAGGAGAGATTAAGGCCGAATATCGCGATCGCCGTTGGTTACGCATTCAACCCGGCATTGCCATTGATAGTCGGGGCAATCCCATTATTGTCAGTGAATCCCTAGATTTTCACCTCGCCTCCGTCGCCGAAAAAGAACCCCTTTGGGTGTACTTAGTTCTGCGTTATGTGGACCCGGAAAAATTACAATGGAAAACCTCCCCCACTATTGTCCGGGAAACCTTCCGTCTCGACGAAAAAACGACCCTCCCCACCGATCAAGAGGTAGAATTATGTCGGATTCTCTTACAACCCGGCAATCTAGAATTAAGTCACCCCGTTGATGTCTTTCATCCCGGTTTTAATCAGTTAGATTTGCGCTCTCGGGTACAAGTGCAGGCTAAGGCAAAAGGTTTTGTCCGCGTTGCCTATGCGGTTCAAGAAGGCACGAGAGAACCCCAACGGGAGGAACAGTGGGGAGAGCTTCTCTGTGCCTTACCCGCGCTCTATCCAGCCTTAGTGGGAGATCCCCAAGTGACAGCCATCAACCTCGCCCAGAGTAGCCTTGAACAACTGATCGGTTATACCCTGTTGTCAGTTAAACATCAACAGTTTGTCAAGTTGAATGAGGCTGAAACCCAACGGTTAAAAGAATATGTGGCACAGGGGGGGTTAATTGTGGTGGACTTGCCCGCTTGGGAGACGGTGATTGATGAATTGAAGGTGATTGAGAAGGATTTAATGGAGGCGATCGCAGATATTGGGGATAATCAAGGTTTACAAGACGCTAAAAACCAACTCATCCAGGAACTTGAAGCCATTCAACAGGAAACCAGCCACCAAATTAATCAACTCAAAACCGAAGCCCAGCATTTAGTTGAAACCTTTGGCGTAAATACCCCCAATTCGGGACAATTAGATCGTCACCACCCTCTACGTCGTCTCCCCTTCCTGTTCAGTCAGTACCCCATTGTATCGAACAAACCCATTGAGTTTTTAAATTGGGGTGGAATTGTCTTTATCATCGGCAATTTAATCCAATCTTGGGGCATTGATGAGGAGTTTGCACAAACAAGAGAAAGTATTCGGACTAATCATGAAATGGGGATTAATTTACTCCATTTTGCCTGGTGGAGACGGCAAATGATACAAGCACGGTGAACAATAAGAGATGGGGGTGGGGGAATTGACAATTGACAATTGATAATTGACAATTAATAATTGATAGTTGACAATTAGAACGTATTACCCATTCCCGATTCCCCAGTGAACAGTAGTCCGTAAAATTTGGAAATTGATAATTATTAATTGTTAGTTGCTCCCTATTCCCTATTCCTTATGATCAATAACTCTGGTTCTAAACTCCCCTTACGCTGGATTTTTATTATCCCCTTTATGCTACAAATTCTGGTAGTTGTGAGTGTAGTAGGTTGGCTTTCATGGTGGAGTGGTCAACAGGCAATTACTCGCGCTATTGTACAACTGAAATCAGAAATCAGTTCCCGTACACAAGAACAACTGGATCACTATTTTAGTCATCCTACCCGACTGTCTGATTTAAACTTACAAGTCGTAGCATTAGGAATGCTAAATGTTAATGATCCAGAGCAAATAACTCGCTACTTTGCCCAGCAAATGCGACTCTATCCCGTCAGTTTTATTAATTTTGGGGATGAACAAGGAAATTATACCGGGGTTGGACGATCTCCTAATGGGGAACTCTATCTAGAAATTCAAGATACAACTGACGACAATACAGGTTTGACCACTTATCGTTTAGATGCTCAAGGAAATCGGGGCAGTGTAATGAATCAAAGGGAAGTGTATACTTTTAAATCCGAGGAGTGGTATCAGAATCCTGTGGAGCAAAGGAAACCCCTGTGGACTGATATTTACCTGTGGGATGATAGTTCGGGAATCTTTTCTATTTCGGTGAGTTATCCCCTCTATAGTAATCAAGGTCAACTCTTAGGTGTAATGGGAGTTGATTTGGTTTTGTCGGAAATCAAAAAGTATTTAAAATCTCTCGCCATGAACTATGGGGGAGCAATCTTTATTATTGAACGAGATGGGACAATTGTTGCCCATAGTTCCGAGGATCAATCAGACTATCAGGTTGAGAATGGAGAACTGACGCGGAGAAATGCGCTAGAAAGTAGTCATCCAATGGTTCAAGGTGTAGCTCAACAGTTAATTGATGAATATGGAACTTGGGATGCCGTTCCGAAATCTCAGGGTTTTAAGTTTAGGATGGGGGGAGAATTACACTTTGTTGAGGTGATTCCTTGGCAAGACGAATTAGGCTTAGATTGGATGATTGGGATTATTATTCCTGAGTCTCAGTTTACAACGGAGTTAACAAACAATACTCGTGTAATGATTATAGTCTGTGTGGTGGCGCTGATTATCGCTTTTGGTTTAACGATTTATATTACGTCTTGGATTACTCGTCCATTGGAACAATTAAATCAAGCGGCTAAAGATTTGAAATCCGATCGATTTCAGCCCATGAGTTTGTATGCTGTCACCTCACGACAGGATGAGTTAGGCGAGTTAGGGCGCACGTTTCAGGATATGGCGTTGGTGATTAGCGATCGCCAGAGCAACTTTGCCAATCAAGTGCAGCAACTGCGCCAACAAAATTCCCAATTTAAGCAAGGTCAAGAAGATGCCAAAAATCTAGAACTGGCTTACTTTAAAGCCTTAAAGAAAAAAGCCCAAAGTTTACGGCGCAAATCTTAAATCTGACCATGAAATATATCTCCCTTAGAACCAGTATTCCTTTACTCACCATTGCCCCCCTTGTGTTAGCTGTTGGCTTGACAGGTGGGTTAGCGTTTTACAATGCCCGACAAACTATTGATCAACTGTCCTCAGAGTTAAGTCAGGAAATTGCCGCCCAAGTCGCCCAAAAAACGGAGAGTTTTTTGACCGTTCCCCGACAAATTAATCAACTGAATTATGATGGGTTTCAAAATGGGAAAATTAATCTGAACAATCTAGGGCTGTTAGAACGCTATTTTTGGCATCAAATTCAGGTTTTTAATACGGTGAGTTATATCTATTTAGGAACATCAACCGGGGAGTTCCGAGGGGCGGAACAAGTGGATGGGGGTTTCCAGATCGGGGTAGTTGGAGCGAGTACCAATTCCCTGTTTTTAACCTATAGTGCGACTTCCACAGGCGATCGCAACCAATTGGTCGATCAAGGCGATCGCTATGATCCCCGGATTCGGCCTTGGTACACCGCCACCGTTGCCGCCCAGCGTCCCATCTGGAGTGAAGTCTATACTGATTTTAATAGTCGTCAATTGGCCATTACCGCCACTCATCCCGTGAAAAATGCCCAAGGCGAGTTAGTGGGGGTTTTTGCAGTTGATGTGTTTTTAAATCGTCTCGATGACTTCCTCAAAAGCTTAAAAATTGCCGAAACGGGACAGGTGTTTATTATTGAACGAGATGGGTTTCTCATTGGGAGTTCTGGCAGTGATCCCACCGCTATCCCCGAGGGAGAAGAGATGCAACGGGTTTCTGTGGTAGAGAGTCAAAACCCGATCCTCCAAGCAACCGCTAATTATCTAGTGACGAGGTTTGGGGACTTGAGTTTAGTCCAAAATCAAGATCACCAATCCTTTCGGTTTGAGGGAAATCAATACTTTGTCCGAGCGCAACCCTTTCGAGATCAAGGGGGGTTAGATTGGTTAATTGTGGTTGTGATTCCCGAGGCAGATTTCTTAGCTCAAGTGAATGCCCAAACTCAAATGACTCTGTTGTTTGGTTTGGCTGCTCTTGTTTTAGCGGCTGGGGTGGGTTTTGTCCTCAGTAATTGGTTAGTGCGTCCAGTCATGCGTTTGAACGATGCGGCCTTGTCTATTACAACCCGCCGTTTTGATGACCAAAGTTTAGAGGATTTAGTCCAACGCTCCGATGAAGTGGGGGAGTTTGCCCAGGCTTTTCGGGATATGGCCGTTGTGGTAGGCGATCGCACCCAAAGTTTAAGCGAACAACTCGAAGAACTGCAAGACGATCCTCCCCTCCCTCCCCTCACTTCAGAATCATCCCTCGGGTCAGAGGAACAAGTCACCGAACGGCAAGATTCCTATAAAACCCTTCGCGAACGCGCTCAAACCCTCCGCCAACAAGCCCAAGTCCACCATCGCCAAGATTCCACCCCAACCCCCTGAAATGTTACCCCATGAATGCCCATGTCCTCTAGTCATCATCTCCGTCGAACCGTTCCCCTGGTCATGATTGCCCCCCTCGTCGTTGGAGTGGGAGTGACAGGCCTTTTAGCCTTTCTCAATGGGCGAAGTACCGTCAATGACCTCGCCCAGCGTTTGGTCGATAATATCGCCCAACGGGTTGAAAATGAAGTGGTAGCTACAATTACACTGCCCCATCAACTCAATCAATGGAATGCCGATCAACTCCGTCTGGGACTATTAAATCCCGAGGACTTATCCACCTTTGAAAAACCCCTGTATTCCCAACTGCAACAGACTCCCTACTTTGCCTATGTATACTGGGGCAACGAACAACGGGAATTCGTTGGGGCGGGTCGTGTTCGCAATAATCAAGTCGTTTTAGCCCGCTCCAATGCTGAGACAGATTACTATTATTACAACTACGAAGTGGATGCTCAAGGCAACCGAGGGGCGAGACAGTCCATTGAACCCGAACCCTATGATCCCCGACAACGGCCTTGGTATCAAGATGCAGTGGCCGCCAAACAAGCCACTTGGGGGTCGATTTATATTTGGGCCGGTGGTTATGAAGACATTGCCCTCCCTGCCGTTTACCCCGTCTTTAACCCAACCGGGCAACTACAAGGGGTTTTCGGGATTGATATTTCCTTGGGCAATCTGAGCGAATTTTTGCGCGGATTAGGAGTCGGCAAAACAGGACACACCTTCATTATTGAGCGAGATGGTTTATTAGTCGCCTCATCCAGTCAAGAAGGTTCCTATGATGCCCAATTAAGGCGAGTCGAAGCCATTAATAGTCAAGAACCCCTCATCCAAAACACCGCCCAAATGTTATTGAATAACATGGGCAGCTTTACCAGTCTTGATGATTACCAAAAGTTTTCCTTTCGCTGGCAAGGCAAACAACATTTAGTTCGAGTTCAACCCATCCGGGATGCTTACGGACTCGATTGGCTCATTGTGGTGGTCTTACCCAAAGCCGATTTTATGCAGCAAGTGAACCTACAAACTCGTCTCTCTATTATCTTAGGCCTTGCTTCTTTGTGTCTTGCCATTATCCTAGGCTTAATTTTAGGCTATTGGGTCATCCGTCCCATTGTACGCCTCAATGAAGCCGCCACAGAGTTAAGAACTCAACAATTTGAACCTAGCACCATTGAAGATTTAACCCGTCGTTCCGATGAAATTGGCGAATTTGCCCGTGTGTTTCAAAACATGGCTATTACCCTAGATACTCAAGAACAGAGTTTAGAAGAACAATTGCAAGAAATGCAATTACAACTGGGTGATAAATATCGAAAACTTATCCGAGGTCAAGGTCAAAATTTAACTGAACTTAAACAAATTCAAAAAAAAGCCAAACTGATTCGAGAAGTTAAAAAGATTGAAATTAACTTAGTTGAAGCCTTAAAAAAAGTGACGTATTTTTCCAGTCTTAAAGAAACTGAAATTCAGCAAATTATTGAAGCAGGCTATCAAAAAGTTTTTGATACTGGAGAATATATCTGTCGGGAAGATGAACCGGGGGATGAATTTTATATTATTGTCTCAGGAACCGTGGAAATCTTTGTAGAGAAAATTAACAAATACTTGACACAATTAAAACCCGGTGCCTTCTTTGGCGAACTTTCCCTACTGATCGGCATTCCCCGCACAGCTACAGTTATTACTCGCGAAGAAACTCGTTTATTTATTCTCAATCGGGAAGCCTTGGGGACACTTTTAAAACAGTATCAATCCTTAGCCGATGAGATTACACACCAACTCAACTTACATCAAGCCGAATTACAGGAACGTCAAGAACTTTTACGCAAATATGGCTTATTGGATGATGACTTTAATAATAACCCCATGCGCTGGGTGCAAAATCGAATGAAAACACTTTTCGGAGTTTAACCAAACCCAACTATTTATAGCGTTTCCAAATCATTGATCAACTCCCAGATACGCCCTATCTTCTAGATTTTATGAATACTTTAACCAGTTTACTCACAACCCAACTCTCCCATAAAGATTTAACCCTAAAAGCCGATAAATCTGGGGCAAACTTTACGATTCAAGTGACGAACCAAAGTGATAAATTTGCCAGTTTTCAAATTGAAATTTTAGCCGCAGGTTTAGATGAAAAAGCGGCTAAAGATTGGTGGACAATTGCCCCAGATGTTTCCACCAAGAAGCCCCCCGGTGATAGCACAGAGTTTGAAATTGAAATTGTTAAATCTCCGCTACCCGGTTTTGCCGGATTAGTCAATTTAACCGTGCGGATTTTTTCTATTGAATTACAAGTCGAAGATCGTCATGTGATCCGCCTAACCGTAGAATCTGATGGCATTACGGCACTTAAAGGAGAATTGCCTGTCACCACATTCCAAGCCACCCCCGGAACAAAAATAGACATTCCCTTGCGCCTCCTCAATCCAAGTAAAGGCACCGTCACCACCGAAGTTAATCTATTAGGATTACCTCCCGCGTGGCATCTGTCCGCAGAATCCCAGAAAACCATTGATTTAACCTCTCAACAGTGGCACGAAATTGAATTATCCGTAGAAATTCCCAGCTTATCGGTTCACTCCTCAGCCTTACGCACTCAAACTTATCCCTTTCAAATTGAAGCTACTCCTAGCCAAGGAATGGGGGTCAAAGTTGGCGGAAAAATTGAAATTCTGCCCTCGGGAAATGTACTGTTTTCAATTACACCTAGAGGGCAGCGTGTTCCTGTTCTCTCAAATCAATTCCGCTTTTCGGATCTCTTGCCTAAACTGGAAGTTCCCCCAGCTATTTATATATTAGAATTTACCAATCAGAGTAATATTCCTCAACAGGTCAGTGCTAATATTTTAAAGTATCAACGGGAAGAAGATCGCAAGGCCTGCGCTTTGGAAATAGTTCCCCCTGAAGCAACCATAAACCCTCAAGAAACTCAGGAGTTAGAGTTAATTGCACAACCCCGTCGTCCTTGGGTCGGGTGGAATAAAAAGCTATTGCTGGAGTTATCTGGGGTGATTTCTGATGAGCGAGTGACTTTAGAAAATCCTGACCAGCAAGTAGAGTTAGAGGTCTTTCCCATTATTCCCCGGTGGTGGCAGGGAGTGTTAGCCTTGCTGGTGGTGTTGTGTTTGTGGTGGTTGTGGGGATTCAAGGCCACGTTACGGGAACATAGCGCTCCGGTGAATGTGGTGCGTTTAAACGGATTGGGGGATTGGGTGCTGAGTGGGTCTAATGACCAAACGGTGAGACGTTGGGGGGTACAGAATGCTCGACGTTTGGAGGCGTTAGGGGTGTTTACTACAACGGAGAAAGCGGTGCGCACGTTACATTATCGTCCGGTGGATAACAATGTGATGGCGATGGGGTTGGAAACTGGGGAGGTGCAGTTATGGGATTTGTTGGGTCAAAGCACTACTCCGCAAACCTTGATTTTTCAACGGGATGACCGGGTGTTAGATTTGGAGTTTACCCAAGATTCTCAGTATTTGTTCAGTGGTCATGGGAGTGGGTTAGTTTTGAAGTGGAATGTGGGACGATCTCAAGGACGAGGGACGACTCCTGCACAACCGGAGTTACAACAACAGTTAGATTTTGCGATCTATGATCTGGCTTTGGTGGGGCCGCGGGAGGACTATTTAGCCATTGGCGGCCGTTATAATCAGTTGCTGTTGTGGAATTGGTCGGGGAATGAGCGCCAAACGATCAACTACCCTACGGGAGGACAGGATGATTATATTACCAGTCTAGCCACTTCCCGAATGACCAATTTATTAGCTACGGCCGATAATCAAGGCCGGATTATGATTTGGGATTTGGAGCAGTGTTTGGGCAATAATAGTCAGGATTGCCCCATTGTGGATCAGTGGCAACAGGAGGATCGGAAAGCGGTCAGAAGTGTGGCTATGAGTCAAGATGGTTGTTATCTGGTCAGTGGGGGGGATGATGGACGCTTGATGTTGTGGGTGTTGACGGAGACGGGACGACGGGCGGGCAAGTATATTAGCGGACAGGTGATTGCTAGACAACGGGCTAAAATTAATGCGGTGGACTTGTTGGTTGTGAATGACCGGGTGGTTTTGGTTATGGGGGATGATCAGGGGAAGGTGCGGTTATATTCTCACCGACGGGAGGCGACGAGTTGCCGTTAGGGGGAGGATTGAGTTAGAAACCAGAAGCCCACACCATACCTGATCGGCTTGGTGTGGGGAGTTCACCGCGCCCGAGAGATGCCACGGGGAGCGCCAAAGACGAATTCTCCCCGATAACTTTGACCATTGGCATAGGTGGCTACGCCAATGCCATGAGGGGCTCCAAAGCGTAATTCTCCACTGTAGCGATCGCCATTGGTATAGGTGCAAGTGCCGCGACCAGTAAAGGTAAAGTCGTTGAATTCTCCTTGACAGCGATCGCCATTCGCCGTAATAATCTGCCCCGGTCCATTAGGCTGACCCCGATAGAAATTCCCCGTAAACCGAGAACAAACCACTTGCCCCCCTCTCACCAAACAGGCCGGAGTGGTCATAGTGCCTTGTCCGTGGGGTACACCGTTGCGAAACATCCCATCGTAGCGCAGACAGCGTAATTCGGCCCCATAGGCTTGGCAAATACCATAGACAAAAGTCCCGCGACCCTCGGGCCGACCGTTACGGACTCCCCCAAAGTAGCGACTATCTCGCTTGTCCACATTTTCCATCGTGATCAGATTATTATTGACCACAAATAAGAAATTCTCTGTTTCTAGGGAGCGAAACGTAAATTGACCCGTCCCATGAGGTATTCCATTTAGCACCTCTCCATCGTAGCGGTCATCATTGCCGTAGATAAATCTGCCCCGCCCATTGGGTCGGTCATTGCTAAACTGTCCTTCATAAATGGTGGCTAAATTATCATCCCCGCCCCCATTGCCCTCGGAAAAATAGAAAACTCCTTGACCTTGACGCTGACCATTAACAATCGTCCCGCGATAGTACCCCTCGGGATATTCACAAATCCCACGACCTGTAAAACCGTTGAATTGTCCCTCACAGCGTATGCCGTTGGGTAGGGTAATAATGGCTTGTGCGATCGCAGGTTTAGCCATTGTTACAAGACCCAGTAGCGGTAAACCGGACGTGATGAAGAGAGTTTTCGCCAGTTTTGTCCAGATGTCGCCCATAATATAAACGGTTCCAAATGCCGAAATTTTGCTCACTTCATTCTAACCTAACAATTTCGAGCGTAAATATTCCAAATGAGACAATTCATGAGTGGCCATAACCGTTAAGCGGAGACGACTGGTGGGAACCGTAGGAGGACGAATGGCCGGGAGAAAAATTCCACAATCATAGAGTTTTTGCCCATAATCCAGCGCCATTTTTGGACTGTCTACCTTTAAACACAAAATTGGCGACTCCGAAGGTAAAATTTCAAATTGATTTATTAAATTTTCCTTAATAAACTTGACATTCTCAAAAATTGTGCTACGTCGTTCTGGTTCACTTTGGACAATGTGCAAAGCCGCCAAGGCCGCCGCCGTATCTGCCGGGGAAAGTCCAGTCGTATAAATCCAACTGGGGGCGCGATTTCTCAGGAAATCAATTAACACTTTAGACCCGGCAACATAGCCGCCCAAACTGCCCAAAGCCTTGCTTAAGGTTCCCACTTGAATTAACTCGGCTCCAGTACAATTAAAATGTTCCACACAGCCCGCCCCCGTTGCCCCCATAACCCCAGTTGCATGGGCTTCATCCACTAATAGCATCGCCTCATAATCTTGGGCAAACTGGAGTAATTCCAGCAAAGGACAGAGATCCCCATCCATACTAAACACCGTGTCCGTTGTAATGAGACAACGGCGATAGTGTGGGCGATATTGCTTTAATTTAGACTCAAGATCCTCTAAATTATTA
Source organism: Spirulina subsalsa FACHB-351 (assembly GCF_026130165.1). Taxonomy (GTDB): domain Bacteria; phylum Cyanobacteriota; class Cyanobacteriia; order Cyanobacteriales; family Spirulinaceae; genus Spirulina_A; species Spirulina_A subsalsa_A. Next base: position 19,936 of record NZ_JAIHOM010000093.1, read on the forward strand.
TGCAAATAATCAATCGTTTTTGCTCCGCTTAAAATAGCCCCATTTTTCAAACTAGAGTGATTATATTGATCTCCTAAAATCAAATCCCTTGCGCCAATCAAAGCGGCAATTGTGCCTAAATTCGCGAGATAACCAGAACTAAAAACTAAGGCATCCTCCGTTTGTTTTAAAGCCGCAATAGCCCGTTCTAATTGTTGATGGAGGGGGCGGTGTCCACTAATTAAACGAGATCCCGTGCTACCCGTGCCGTACTCTCGCACAGCTTGCACAGCGGCCTCAATTAAACGGGAATCTCCCGCCAGTCCTAAGTAGTCATTGCTGGCAAAATTAATCACCATTTTCCCTTCTAATTCCACTACTGCTCCCCCTCGTCCAGCAATAGTTTTAACGGAACGATACCAATTAGCCCGGTGAATTGTTTCGAGAGATTTTTCTAGCCAACGATAAGGATTAGACATATTTTGTTTGCTCCCCAGTTTGATTAAACACCGATTCACCAATCAAACTAATTTTTCCCCCTAGCATGGCAACCGTGCTATAGCGAACCTATCTGAGTCGTGCAAAAAAGGCTCGCCTGGAATCGACATAGGACAATAGCCCAGAGTTCACGTCTCATTAGGACTAGCTATATACACATCTAAAGCTTTGAGCAATAATTCAGGCTTTTCCAGACCAATTAAATCCTCTTCAATTAAGTGACTTAATACTTCTTGAATTTTCTCTCTTTCAACCTGATAAACTTTTTGGAGAACAAATACCACCTCGCAAGCCACTTCAATCGGTAAATTTACCCTATTATTTTCAATGATTTCCGCTGCTTTGGCTGATAATATCTCATGGTCATTCAGGATGTAGCGAAGAATAATGTTTGCATCAGCGATCGGCATACTTTTCCCCTGCTGCATTTTCCCAAGCAGTAGATTCTAAAGAGATTAAATCCGGTTTAGCATAACTTTGTAAGACACCTTTTAAGCTTTTTCTTTGAACCGGATTAGTTTTTTTCGTGAACACAACAATCTCGACCTGTTGCCCGGAAAGTTCGGGAGGTAGGTCTAATAAAACCTGACCATTTTTCACGGTTTGTACTGTGCGGATAACTTCCATCAATTAAGCCACTCCATTAATGATTTGACACTCCTCGGCCTAAAGGCACGAGGATTCTTGGTTCACAGACTCGCCATAACCTAGCAGGATTGCTCCAACCAGGCTAGAGGGCAAATCTCCCCAAGCTTTAGATCCGGTATGCCCTACCG
>NZ_JAIHOM010000094.1 GCF_026130165.1 Spirulina subsalsa FACHB-351
GGCAGGGGAGCAGGGGAGCGGGGGAGCGGGGGAGCAGGGGAGCAGGGGAGCCGGGGAGCCGGGGAGCCGGGGAGCGGGGAATTGATAATTGACAATTGACAATTGATAATTATTACCTATTACCTATTACCTATTACCTATTCCCTTTTCAGTCTAGCCTAGGCGTGTTATTCAGCAGACCCTTCATAGGGGTGCAAAAAAAAGAGGACTCTTTCTGTATAAAACCAGATAAAATCCCCTTTCGTTCCATCTATTTAACGTTTAGAACGTTTAGGCCTCGCAGACCGAAGTTTCTCAAAAGTATTTTTCTTTAAGTTTCCGCTTCCGTCGCCGAAGCTGGAATCATTTTGATATCCGTCGCCAATCCCAAGAATTGTAAGAGGCGAATGGTCATCCAAGTGATATCAATTTCCCACCACTTCAAACCATGACGGGCCGAATATTGATAAGCGTGATGGTTATTGTGCCAACCTTCACCGTAGGTCACTAGGGCCACCCACCAACAGTTCCGAGATTTATCATCAGAATCATAGGTTCTGTAGCCGAATTTGTGGGTTGCACTGTTGACAAACCAAGTGCAGTGGAACACAAACACTAGGCGGAAGAAGATCCCCCAAACCACATAAGACCAACCCCCCAAGGCGTAGAGAATCAGGCCTAAAACCACCTGAATCAGAACAAAGTATTGATCGAAGAATTTATAAACCGGGTCGTCTTTAATATCTTTGGTAAAACGGGGAATATGTTCATGAGCGGGGATTTTATAGAACATCCAGCCCAGATGACTCCAGAAGAACCCTAAACTGGAATCATGGGGATCTAAATCCCGGTCAGAGTGTAAATGGTGGATGCGGTGTAACCCCACCCAGTCAATTACGCCCCCTTGACAAGCTAAAGCACCACAGAAAACAAAGAAATACTCTACCAGTTTGGGGGCTTTAAAACTCCGATGGCTCACCAGACGATGCCACCCCAGAGTAATCCCCAACCCCCCTGTAATCCAGTGGAGCAAGAGAACTACGCCTATCGCTGACCAGCTAAAATTTCCGGGCAGCAGGGCAAACAACGCAAAAAAATGGATGAATGCCATATAGGAGATATTCTTCCAGTTAAGCGGAAGCTTATTCGATGTCGCAGCAGTCATGTATGAACCTAAAAAAAATTAACAAAGTAGCCTTATCCTATCGAAGATTAAATGGTTTATTCTAAGAATTCAGACAAATTTCACGCTTTATTAAGGAATGAACCCCAGAGAATTGCTGAATGACGCAGAAAAGGCACTCCTTCCGATTTTTCACCGAATTGATGCGCAGGTCAAGCAAAATCTGGAAAAAGTTTTGACGGCCTTTCGCCAGCACCGGGTGGGGCCTCATCACTTTGCGGGGGTGAATGGCTACGGACATGATGATTTAGGCCGTGCCACCCTTGATCAGGTATTTGCTCAGGTGATGGGGGCGCAAGGGGCGGCGGTGCGTTTACAATTTGTGTCGGGGACTCATGCGATCGCCTGTGCTTTATTTGGAGTCCTCCGACCGGGGGATGAGATGCTGGCCGTAGCCGGGGCCCCCTACGATACCCTAGAGGAAGTGATCGGCCTGCGAGGTACGGCTCAAGGGTCTTTAGGGGAATTTGGCATTGACTACCGTCAGCTAGAATTAACCCCCCAGGGTGAGATTGACTGGCCCAAACTCCAGCATTCGGTGCAGGAGAAAACCCGTTTAGTTCTCATTCAGCGTTCCTGTGGCTACTCCTGGCGTAAAAGTTTGTCCCTATCAGATATTGAGAAAATTGTCAAGGTAGTTAAAGCCCAAAATCCCGAGACGGTGTGTTTTGTAGATAATTGCTATGGGGAATTTATCGAAACCCAAGAGCCGACGGGGGTGGGGGCGGATTTAATGGCGGGGTCTTTGATTAAGAATCCGGGGGGAACCATTGTCCCGACGGGGGGCTATGTAGCGGGACGGGAGGACTTAGTGGAGGCGGCAACCTGTCGCCTAACCGCGCCGGGGATTGGGAGTTCTGGAGGGGCGACCTTTGATCTCAATCGTCTGTTGTTTCAGGGGTTATTTTTAGCGCCCCAAATGGTGGGGGAGGCGATGAAGGGAACTCATTTGGTGGCCTATGTGTTTGACCAGTTAGGCTATGAGGTGAATCCCGGGCCTTTGGAACCCCGTCGAGATGTGATTCAAGCCATCCGTTTGGGTTCGCCGGATAAGCTGATAGCCTTCTGTAAGGCGATTCAACGGCTTTCCCCCGTGGGATCTTACCTGGAACCGGTAGCGGCGGCCATGCCGGGCTATGAGAGCGATTTAGTGATGGCTGGGGGAACTTTTGTGGATGGCAGTACCTCGGAATTTTCGGCGGACGGCCCTTTGCGGGAGCCCTATATTGCCTTTTGTCAGGGGGGGACTCATTGGACTCATGTGGCCTTGGCGTTGGAAGCGGCGATCGCAGCGCTTAACCCAACCTAAGCATCCCTTTCAGATGACTTGTAGGTTGGGTGGAATGAAATTTAACCCCACATTCCCCCCTTGGCTCTTGGATTGCGCTCCGATCAACTGGAGGTTAAGGTTACAATGACCCAAACGGCGATAAAAAGCCCAGAAAGCTTTAGCTAGGGTCTGCTGAAAAAGCCCAACGCTAGACTCAACAAGGGAATTGAGAATTGAGAATTGATAATTGATAATTATTCCCGACTCCCCCTCCCCCCGACTCCCCGAGTTATTCAGCAAGCCCTAGCTAGACTGCATTATCGCATTTCCTGTATTCCTAAAGACCCTATCCACAAGTTAAAGTCAAGGTTAGCCAAAAACCAAAAAACACAACGGAATTGCGGCTTTTGACGGAGGATCTGGCACAATAAAATTCATGGTTCGCACGGCTATACCATTGTTTCTGAAGGCCTCGGAGAGAGAGCATCATGACCAGCAAAATCCCAGAGGATGCGTTCTCGGTGGTTTCCGTCCACGGAATCATCACCGTTAAAATTCCCCCCCGTTTGAGTATTCTAGAAGCGGTGGCATTTACCACGACTTGTCAAGGTTTGGTGCAACAAGAACCCCCTCCCCAAAAAATTCAACTCGATTGTGGCGACACCCATTTTATTGATAGTAGTGGGGTGGGAGCTTTGGTCAAAGTCCTGAAGACCTGCCGGGAACAAAGTGTGGTGTTAAGTTTACAAGGGGTTCATCCGTCAGTGAATACGGTGTTAGAAATGACGGGACTCCATGAAGTTTTAACCATTGATTCCTATTTAGAGCATCCCGTAGAAGCCTCGAAACAACGAGTAGTCAATCGTCCCCCGGAAACTCATCCCTCCGTGCGATCGCCCATTAAACGCTTGATTGATATTGTGGGGAGTTTGGTGGGATTAGGAATTACGGCTGTTTTGTTTATTCCCATTGCGATCGCCATTAAACGAGATAGTCCAGGGCCGATCTTCTTTGGTCAAGTGCGCTGTGGGTGGTTAGGCCGTCGTTTTCGCATCTGGAAATTTCGCTCTATGTGTAGTGATGCGGAAGCGATGAAAAATCGAGTGAAGAATGAAGCATCAGGGGCATTTTTCAAAAACGAGAATGATTTTCGGGTGACGAAGGTTGGGCGCTTTTTAAGACGGACTAGCTTAGATGAACTTCCTCAGTTTTGGAACGTCTTAAGAGGAGAAATGAGTTTAGTCGGGACTCGTCCCCCCACTCCCGATGAAGTGGAACGCTATCAAGTTCCCGAATGGCAACGTCTGGACGTGAAACCGGGTATGACAGGGGAATGGCAGGTTAACGGACGCTCCAAAATTCGCAATTTTGAGGACGTAATTCAACTAGACCTACGCTATCAAAGCAACTGGAGCTTGATCTATGACATTCAATTGATTTTAAAAACCATTCTGATTTTATTTCGTAAGAATAGTGGTGCAGTTTAGTTTTATTAAGCGTAAGTCAACGGGTCGAGGGAGGCGCAAGGGCGCTTCATTATCGTCTGTGCAGAAAGAACACCCCATTCAACAATTACATCTCCGTTTTAATACGGATTTACAGGAATTAGCCCGCTTATTGTCTCAGTTGGAACTCCTGTTCTGTCCCTATGTGCCGGAGGATATTTTTTGGCAATGTCAAACGGCGATCGCAGAAGGTTTTACTAATGCGGTTCGTCATGCTCATCAAAATTTACCCCCCACTACCCCCATTGATCTGGAGGTTAAGGTTTTACGGCACAGTGTAGAAATTCAGCTTTGGGACTGTGGCCCGGCCTTTGATTTTGCTGGGAAACTCAACCAAATTCGCCAAAATCCCGAGGATTGGACTCAAGATCATGGACGGGGATTGTGTTGGATGGCGGAGTTAATGGATGAGTTGCGCTACATTCGCGTTTTAAGTCCCCAACAAGACCCCCATCCTGAACGCAATTGTCTGATCATGCGTCGTCATTGGAGAGCTAGGGGATAGGAGGAGCAGGGGAGCAGGGGAGCAGGGGAGCAGGGGGGAGGGGGAGTCGGGGAATTAAGAATTATTACCTATTCCCCCAGACACGGGGAATGAGGGGGCGAGATGGCATCGAGTTCCCAGAACCCCCTGAGAGGCCGCGTAAATAGTGCCAGAGGCGCATAAATCCACCTTTGACCTCCTGAGTCGATCTGCCCCGATAACGGCAGTATAGACCTTGATTTTGGGTTTGGGTGAGGCCAACCCAACTATGGGGGGAGGGCGACCAGAGATCACGTAGGGCGGCCAAGTGTTCTGGATCAATAGGAGTCCCCAGCCATAAGAAACTGGCGACAATGGGACATCCGGCTAAAGCGTGGGGACTTTCTACCGTTTCGAGACTTCCGGGCAGCCATTGACGGTCAATCCAGAGGGGTTTTCCCCCTTGCCAGATTTCTGTGTGCGATCGCCAATTCCCCCGCAGAAACCGTTCCCCCCTCGCCGTGCGCCCAAAACGGGTGATTTCCCAAGTGCAGAATGTCGCCTCTGGGTCTAAATTCACCCGCAATTCCTGACGATATTCTGCCCCCTCAAACACAATACTTTCTTGAGGCAACCATTCTAAATAAGCCCCCCGTCCTAACTCTAAATCAAGGCGATTTTTCGCCGTTTCCCCTTGACTACCATAGATTTTCTGGGCTGCTGCGGTGGTTATTAAAACCTGACTGTCCGGCTGTAACTCTACCCGTTGGGTTAATTGATCCCCCCCCACAATGCCCCCAGCCGTGTGTAACGCCACTGTATGACAAATTTGAGGGCCTTCGGGATAAAAGGGGCGTTGTACTTTCAGAGGGGCTTGATTGTGTTGATATTTAATCTGGGTTGCACCCCCTTGAAAATGGTAGATGAGATGTAATTTTCCCTGCCAAGGCGATCGCATCGTTAACAACTCCGGTTATTCAGGGATGGATGACTATTCACTGACCTTGATTGAGCCGAACATTTCATCTAATTGCTCTAAATTTGGTTCAAAATCTGACCCACTGCCTTGATTGAGACGGGCGATGATCTCAGCTAAATAGGAACTGTACTGTTCCTCGAAAGCACTGTCATGAGTGCTATCGGGGGGAGTGGGAAGAATGGCCGTATTTAAGGGAATCTGGGCGGAAATGTAATATTTTCCGTCATCGGTTAACCCCTGAAACGTATAGAACAAATCATCAGACCGAATCGGACTAACATCAAAAGCATAGTAGGTAATGTAGCGAATGCCTGAACCCCCATCAAACTCCATATATTGGGCTTGGGCAAAGAAAACCTGACTCGCCGCCACTTGGGGGAGGTAGGGGAGGGTTTCTTGGCTTTCGAGGTTGGGGTGATCGCGCAGGAGGGTTTCTAAGATAGCCTTTTCACCCTCAAACTCAAACGCCCCAAAGGATTCCGTCGGATAAACTCGCACCACCCCATCCCCTTGGGGGGCGAGACGGCTAAGGGTAAATTTTTGATGGGCTGGGGTTTCGTCTTCCGGGGGAGTTTCAGGATTCAGGGGAATTTCTGCCACCTCCTCTACAATCACAGAAGACTGGGAAAAGGGGTTATTAAAACGGAGAATCTGGGATTCTACACCAGCCCCAGAAGTACCGTTTTCTGATCCCGTAGGAGAAGGGCCATTGCCGCAACTGCCTAAGCCTAGAGACACCAAGATTCCCAATAGAGCGATCGCCCCCATTCCACGTTGTAAACTCATGACCACCACACCAATAGTTTAATCAGCTTGACCACCCCTCCCGTTAAGCTGCTATCGTCGCGGCAACGGGAGAACCTTAAACCTTATTTAACCAGATTTAAGGTTTTAAGATAGCGGCTCCACCCGACAATGCCCCTCTCCCACATGACCTAATTCCGTCACAGAGAAAACAAGAGTTTGATAGTCTTCCTCACTTAACCTTGCCCGCAACTGTTCACTGTTAATGGTTAAACTATCTCCCTCAGCCAGTTGGGCAAACGGTTCAAAACCAATCGCCTCCGCATTAGGAGACTCATCTGGATCTCGATCTGACCGTCCGAAGAAATGGTCAAAATGGAGCGTCATTTCCAACTCAGCCGTCTCCTCATTGGGTAAAAACCCTTTGCGCACATCCCCCACATATTCCCCGCAGTAGTGACTCACAGGTTTATCTAAAGCGATCGCAAAATCAATAGAGCGCCCCTCTTTAGTCGCGGTTCCCTTTAAAAACAGACTAGAGCCAGTCGCCTCCCCCATTTCAGCCGGCACCATCTCCCAGTACAGCGCATTGTAATGTCCGGCTGGGGCAGTTTTCGTAACAACAGTAGGAGTCTCTTCTTCACCGCCCACTAAATCAACCGTTTGGGGGCTAGTGATCAGTTCAACCACACGAGTTGAATTAGGAGTGGTGTCCGTTTCTGGATCAAAGGCCGGATCGGCTTGATAAGCCCGCACATTGTTAAACGTGACATAAACCTCCTCAAATTCCAAGCGCCAACCATCCTTACTGACAAATCCTTCCCGCATTCGATCTTCTGCATCCGCAATGAGGGTTAATGTCCCACTCTCTCCACCATTGGCGGCAAGATCGTTTTCTGTTTCGGCGGTTGTCTCAGACGGGGTTTCCGTCGCAGGTTGACACCCCCATAACCCCACAGGGACAAACAAGACTAAACTCGCTAATAAGAATCCTTTGTACATATCTTTGCCGTCATTGATTAAGTTTCCCCTCAGTGTTCCGAAGATACCCGAGTTTTTCAATCCCTCCCCTAGGGATAGGGAATAGGGAATAGGTAATAGGCAATCTTGACAAGTTAAGACCCAAAGTTAGAAGTCAAGAGCATCGGGAGTCGGGAAAATGCGGTTGTGTCCGAAATTGAATACTCTAGCCTGGTTGGAGCAATCCTGCTAGGTTATGGCGAGTCTGTGAACCAAGAATCCTCGTGCCTTTAGGCCGAGGAGTGTCAATGTTCACTGATTAAACCCGCTAATTTTTCTCCCACTGATAAAATTTCTTCACAAACTGGGTAGCCTAGGGGTAGGACAACTCATGGGTTAAGGAGAACAGAACCGCTTTAGTCGCGGGTTCTCCTGATTTATTGGGGTAATAGTCAGTAATCCCAAGCCCCTTAAATCCTATGGCGTAAACTTGCCCTTGAGCGAGTCCCGCTCAACTTTCAACCCGTAAATTCCGGGAGATTGCGGTTGACGATCCTTAAGCTCAGTCGTTATGACAGAAAAATATCTGACGGAAAAAAATTCAGACCCGAGTCATTTCATCCGAAATTGCTCCATCCCCAATTGAAGTCTTCCTTAGTCTTGGTTGCCCACCCTTGTCTCAAAATCCAGATCGGATCTTGAATCAGGTGCATCCTCTAGCGTAATCTTTGCTCTTTCCTTGCTCTTTCCCTCTGGTAGGACAGTTACCATGTCAATGCTTCAAAGGCTTATCAACAGTTTTCAGGCTCTCGGGCGAGAACTGCTTTTGCTGCCCAGAAAGCTGCTCAGAACCCTAAAACAGGCATTTAACCGCCTACTTCGCCAACGATTGCACCCTCAAAGGCAATCTTCCACTCAAGCAGGGTTTGTGCTGCCCACTGTTGTCATGGTGATTCTAGTCGTCACCCTACTGACCACCTCCATCCTTTTCCGGTCTACAGACCGAGCCAAGAACGCGGGCAACTTCCGGGTGAATCAAGTCGTCCTCAGCGCCGTATCCCCAGCCTTAGACCGGGCAAAAGCTAAACTAAACGCCGCCTTTGAAGACCCTACCTTACCCCAAGGCACCCCCTCAGATTTAGCCGTCACCAACGTTTTAAGCAATGCACGCTACACCCTCCCCGATGAGGTGCGCTTACGTTTGGCGGTGGATTTTCGCAACGGAGCCGGACAACTCACCCCAGATAATACTATTCAAGCCGACAACAACCGAGGCTTAGAATTTAACGAAACCATTACCACCGCTTGGCGGTTTCCCGTCGATACTGACAACAACGGGAAATTTGATAGTTTTACCCTCTACGGCATTTATTACCGCAGTCCTAGCCGAGATAATAGTGGTCTATTTAACCGCGTCCGAGTTCCCCTCGATGCCCGCACCCCACCCCAAGATGATGGGGCTAGTAGCGGAGCTTGTACGGCAGCCTTGGGAACCAGCGCCAGCTTAGTTGGGGCGGATGGTTGGTATAAAGCCGGGGGAGTCTTGAAAAAAGGCTTCTTTACCTATGCGACCACTGTTCCCATTGTGGATGTTAATCAACAAGGTCTTTTCCCCACCGGGACGAATTTAAGCCTTTATGAAAACCATCAGGGCAGCCGGGGCTTTGCGGCTGTAGAGTATCAGCAAGACCGCGCTCGGATTCCCCTAGGGAATAACGCCATTGCCTACGAAGATGACTTAGATATGTTCTCTGGGACACCCTTGAGAATTAATGGTCGGATTGTGGTGAATAGTAATCTCCACGCAGGGACTACCCGCAATGGCAACCTACACTTTTATCAAGTCAGTAGTGATGAGTCCTGTTTTTACGAGGCAGAAAACGCCCGGATTGTTATTGGTGGGAATATTACCAATGGTTTAGTCGGGAGTACCCAAAATTGGAACACCATTAACTTTGACCTATTTGGAGGTCGAGGAAATGACCCACCTACTCGCCCCTTTGCCAATGCTCAAGCGTCTTCCACAACTAACAATGCTAGCCAAGTAGCTTACAACACCCAAGCTTACGAACAGCGCATTCAATTGTTAGTCAATGCCGCAATCGAGCGCAATAGTTTCAACGCATCATCAGGAACGGCTCCGAACCGAACAGTAACGGGGAACGACCCCGAACCGGTGCGGAATCGGGTGCGAGATTTAATCAACAACGAAGCCAACCCCAGAAACTCAGATGATGCGAGACGGGAAGCCTTAGAGGTTTGGTTCAGAAACCGGACTCGGCGCGTTCCCTTTGCTGAAGTTCCCTTTGGAGGGAATGCCACGGCAGGTTTTACAACGGGGAACGTTTTACAAGGTCAGGGGACTGACTTTTTAAGACCCCCAGACAATTGGATTTATCCCTTTGCGCTGAATAATCACACCTCCGCCAATGCTCAAAGCCGGATTAGTTTAAGACTAGAAAACATTCCGGCCAGTGACCCGGATTTGTTGGATGAACAGGAACAGAATTTGGGCGATCGCATTTTAGCGGGCAACAACCTCCCGCCCAACTGGTACGACCCCAGCACAGAAAACTTTGCCGATGCCAACACCCAACAAATGTATCAACCGGCCACGAACTGGTTAAGTGCTGGAGCCGGAACCGGAGCCCCCGGCCCACGCTATCGGAAAACCCGCGTCCGGGAATTAGTAGACCTTGGGTTAACCGACCGGGACGGCTTCTGGGAAACCCAAGCCGCCACCCTACCGGAAAACAAACTTGATGGGATTGGTGGCTTGCGCGTCGTCACCGGGGCCGGGGTTTACTTACCCGCCAATGACAATATTACTGGGGCCGATACCGTAGTTTGGCCCGATTGGATGCCCCAACCTCGGGACCCCCAACCCGGTCGCACACCCGCCGGACATCCCTATGAGGACAAAATCTTCTACGACCCCGACGGCAACGCTAGCACAGCCAATAACATCGCCATTGATGATTCATCGGCCCGTCGGCCTTACCTGAAAATGCGCGCTACCGCCGTTTATCACTACGTCCGGGATGACGACAACAACGCCCGCACCCCTGCCCCTCCTGTGGCCTGTGTGAGTAGTTTCTACGACCCCACTAATCACATTACTGCCCGCAACCGTGCCGGACTCCCGAGTTTCAGCACAGCAGCCGGGTCTAATGGTTTAACCAATAGTGGGGATCTAGGTTGGAATAAAGGGGTTATTTCAGACCCTGCTGCCATTCCGTTGGGGGTTCCTAACTCTAACAACGGCATCACCTACAGCCCACCCACCGTTAATGGTTTAACCGTGGGTGCAGGAGATGCTGCTTTAGCCTATCAAGCCAGCTTAGTCTATCCCAATGGGCGCTTAGTGAACCCCCAACTGGCTAAAGCCCTCAATACTCCCGGTAACCAACGCACCCTAGCAGATCGGGCGGCCATCGACTCCACCCTCTGCGCCCTGCAAATTCTGAACAATGGGATCAACCCCACAGAAACCCCCACTGGAGGATTCCCCTTGCCCCACGGCACCATTCAAGAAGTTTCCTTCTTAGATGGTCGGGAAATCAAGATGATTGAGGGGAACGACAGCAGCACTGTTTTCAACCTAAGTATTGCAGGCACCGGAAACCAAGCGAACACCGACTTCATCCAAGCCAACAACTACACCCACCAACCCGCAACCGAGGCTCAAACCGGACTGTCAGAATATGACCTCTCCGTAGAATTCCGTCAACCGATGGAAATTCGCGCCACCGCCATTAATCTCGACCTCCTGCGGCGACAACGCACCAACAGCACAACCGACGGCCCACAAACCGAATGGATGTTACCCGATAGCGGGATTATCTACGCCACTCGGGATGATGCCCTGCCCGATGCCAGCGATAAACCCGCCCGCAGCGATAACACCGTAGCCAATAAACCCAAAATTCCCCTAACCAATAACCCCAACACTCCCTACAACGAGAGTAATGGGGTCGTGAACCTCGCCGCCTACGACCTTGCACAAGATCGGGTGAGTCCCTCTGACTTCTGGTTAGACCCCACCCGCCGGGCTAGTGCCATTCTGTTGATTAACGGTCGAGAATTGGGGCGCAATGCCAGTAATCAATTTGAGGAAGAAGAAAAAGGGCTAATTTTAGCCACGAACCTCCCAGTGTATATCAAGGCCCAAAACGCCACGGGAAACCGAGGTGGCTTTAACCTCCATGATTCTGAAGAGTTCACCACCGCCTTAACGGACACATGGGGCAACTTCTACGACCGAACAGAAAACCAGCTGAATCCCCAATTTGCCTGTCGGACGAACGATGACCGCTTGCCCGGTTGTACCACAGGCGACCGATGGCGCACCGCTTCCATCTTGTCTGATGCTGTCACCCTACTGTCGGAAAATTTCCGGTTTGGTTTCCGCAACGAGGGAGATTATGACTTGAGAAACAATCAAGTCGATAACCTGTTCCGGGCGCAAACTGGTCAGAACCAGTTACCGAACTTTGTTTCAGACAATGCGGCAACCAACCGACTCCCGGTAACTCCCCCCACTGAAGCTCGGCGCTCTGCCCTTGGTCTTGCGGCTGCTACCAATACTTGGGAGGACACCGTGGAAGAAAAACGGCTGTTTAACGGGTTCTGGGATAACACCTTTGTCACCAATGGTTTATCTAGTAATGTCCACTCCTTTGGAGCCGGTCCCTATCTTGATACCAATTACTCTGAAAACCCGAACCCCGGACTGTATAGTTCCTATTTCAACAACTTTGTCACCCCTATCCAACGGCGGGGCAACTTCCCTGAATATCTTATGGAAGGTTGTGCCAAGTTGCCTGTGTCTGAATGTACTCCAGACGATTGGGTGATCAATCAATCAACAGGCCTAAAAGCATCTGATAATATTGGGGACCCTCCCGAGGTAATGGGAACGACCTCTAGTTTGCAGCCTGTTTCCCAACCTTTCGCTCGTCGGGTGGCCTTCTTGCGCATGACCGACGATATTAAAGGTGTCATTGATGATGGCGGACAATTGTTAGTGAATGGCGCGGCTGTTACACCGAATCTAAATGAACTGATCTTAGCTAATAATTTCCCAATTCCTTTAGGGATAACGGGAACAGGAACTGGGACAATTGCCTGTTATACCTATAGCGGTACAGTCGAGCTACAAGAATCTGATGGTAGTGGTGGATTTACCTCAGTATGGCGTTGTGATCCGGCAACAGGAACAAATATACCAAGATCCACGGCTAACGCCCTATGGTTTAAACCGACGAAAACAGAAACCAATCCGACTAATGCTCCAGCTAACAACAATAATCAGGACTATACGGCTAACCGTCTGCCCTATATTCGGACTGCCGCCCTCACCAGCGTTCGCGACAATCGTCTCGCTCAACCCCTCCTAGAACCTGTGCTGCAACTCCATAGTCCTAGCGACACAGAAACGAGATTGAACGTGACTGACGCAGCCGTGCCAGTACAAACCACCCACTGGATTCCTCGGGCTGTGGATAGTAATGGAGCCAACATACCCAGGGGAACCTTTAACTTGGTCATGGCAACAGGGGATAGTCCTTCCCGTTTTGCTCAAGGGACTCAAGCTGTTGAGTTCAACGGTGCTGTCTCTAACCTGCCCCGCTTCCTAGAACAGTGGCGACCTGCCACGGGAGCGGCCGCTTATCCCGTGACCATTCAAGGCTCTTTTATTCAACTCAAACGCAGTGCTTACGCAACCGCTCCTTTCTGGCAAGTTCTCAAACAGACCAACCCTAACGCCTTTGGCATTCCGAACAATAACAACAGCATATTCAACTATGCCCAAGGCTACTCCTTCAACGCCGGCCGCCTCCAGAGTTATTATCCTCCTGCACGGCTTTGGGGTTTTGATGTAGCTGTACTATCCCAGTTACCTGACCTGTTCTCCCAACGGTTCACCCTGCCGCCCACCGATGCCCCGAACGAGTATTATCGGGAAGTGGGACGGAACGACAACTGGATTCAAACCCTCCTTTGTGCCACCTATAACCCAGCCACTCCTAATGCTCCCACGCCAACAGCCCGGGCCGTTAGCCTCGAAGAGCGACCGCGAGGAAACATTTGCGCTGAGTTGCGCTAATAACTCCCCGCCAACCTTGACAAGTTATGCCTCTGTGTATTTTGTCAAGGTTGGGGGGAGGGGGAGCAGGGAATTGATAATTGATAATTGATAATTGTTTCCGACTCCCGACTCCCGATTGGGCGCTAAAGCGCAACTACGAACCCGAATCCCGATTAGGCGCTAAAGCGCAATTACGAACCCGACTCCCGATTAGGCGCTGAAGCGCAACTACGAACCCGATTCCCGATTGGGCGCTAAAGCGCAATTACGAACCCGACTCCCGATTGGGCGCTAAAGCGCAACTACGAACCCGACTCCCGATTGGGCGCTAAAGCGCAACTACGAACCCGATTTCCCCCTTGCTCCTTCCTTCAGTCGTCATTCCCTGAACTGCCATGTTTCTCAAAAAAAACTCACCTAAAATCCATGCTTCTCCCCATGCCCAAGGCGGATTCACCATCGTTGAATCCCTCCTAGCCATCTTTGTCGTGGGGATTTTGCTCGTAGCCATTGGTCCGGTGTTGGGCTTTTCCGCCGCCACCCGCTTCCAAGCCCGACGGATTGAACTCGGTTCCCAAGCGGGTCGCAGTTATCTTGAGGCTCTCAGAAGTCGCTCCATTCCCCCCCCGTTCATTGCCACCTCCAGCACCCCCGAAGAAGCCCTCAGAAACGTTCCCGTCCCAACAGGAACCACTTTAAACTGTGACGCTAACAGTTACTGCACAACCCCCGCACAGACCAGTACCTCTAGTTTTTTCTGTGTGGATGGTAATAACGACGGCAAATGTACCAATGACCAGTTTAATGATTTTATTATCCAAGCTTCTGGAGTCCAACGACCCTCCAATCCCCCTATTACCGATAATGTACTCCGCGCCGACCGAGGTTATTTCTTAGGGATTCGGGTCTATCGTGCCGATGGCTTTAAACCCGGTTCTGCCTTCCAACGGAGTACAGACACAATACGGGCCCAAGCAAAACTGACCACTGGCGGCCTTGGGAATCGCAATGCTCCCATCATGGAATTCACCACAGAAATCACAACCAGCAGCACCAGTTATTCAGATATTTGTCGGCGATTAGGAGGATGTCAGTAATTTAGGTAATGGGGAATAGGGAATGGGGAACAATTAATAATTATCGATTATCAACTTCCGTATTTTACTGATTACTAATTACTAAACTAAAGCCAATGGATAGCCTTCATCTCCTTTTAAAAACCCTTTTAAAAACACCTCCCACTCAGGGGAAAAATTCCGGTTTTACCCTCATTGAGTTGCTGGTTTCCATTCTGATTGCGGCTTTAGTGATTACCCCCTTGTTGGGTTTAGCCGTGAATTTAATCAATACAGACCGCCAAGAAATGGCAAGGGCTACCACGGAACAAGACATTCAAATGGCTGTTGATTATATTGCCCGGGATTTACAACAGGCGGTGTATATCTATGATGCTGTGGCCTTGACTCGTAACCACAATGAACAGGGTTCTATCTCAGGGATTCGCGACCAAATCCCCCCCGTTTCTGCCGCCCCGGGGTGTAATAATACAGATATGAATTGTGTGCCTGTGTTAGCCTTCTGGAAACGCCGTCCGGTGAGAAACGCCATCCCCATTGACCGCCGCCTTAATCAACAGGGAACTAATTGCCTCACGGCCAATAATGCAGCGCAACAGTGTAATGATACCTTTGTCTATTCTTTAGTGGTGTATTACCTGATCCGGAATACGGGGAACAATCCAAGCGTGTGGTCCCAAGCGTCTCGCATTGGACGGTTTGAACTTCATGACGGGGTATATGACCCCTTCCCTCGCGTCAATGCGTCCCGTCATTTGCCGGAGGAACGCTCCGTATTGCCCCCCAGTACCGGGTTTCAACTTTTTAACTTAAACCAGCCGGGAACCGACTTAGCCAGTAAAATGAACCGTTGGACTAAGGGACAGGGGACTTTCGGACCGGGGGAACAAGTCCAGATTTTAGTGGATTATGTGGATCATAGTCCCAGCACGGGCGATAATGCAGCCCCCGCAGAAGCTTGTCCAACGGATACAGGCTGGACGACTAGCCCGGTTCCAGGGAATGTGCCGAATGGTTTCCCGACCAACAGTTTCTACGCTTGTATTAATAGTGCCAGCAATACGGCACGGGTTCATATTCGCGGTAATGCTTTAGCGAGGATCCGGAATATTGGGCGGTCTGAGTATCGAGCATCTCTCTCGGCTTATTTCCCCACGACGCGGACTCAAGTAACGGCTAGAGGTCGCTTGGTGCAACAACAACGTTAATTTTTTTATAATAAAAATGCACTATTCGCAAATTGAGGAGCAAAAATGAATCCTAAAATCCATAAGTTACTGCGACTGGGGTTAAGCCGTCCTAATAGTTCATCCTCGACCCAAGGTTTCACCTTGCTGGAATTGTTGGTGGTGGTGATTATGGTGGGGATTTTGGCGGCGATTGTTGGCCCGGGTTGGTTGGGTTTTGTCAATCGACAGCGTTTAGGGACGGTGAATAGTGCCATTTTACGGGCTATTCAAGAGACACAGAGTAAGGCTCAAGCGGAAAAGGTGAGTTATAGTATTGCGTTTAGGATGTTGAACGGGGTGCCACAAATTGCTATTTATCCCAGTCCTCCCCAAGGAACAGCAAATTTTGAGATCCCGGGCAATTATTGGCGAGAGCGAGATTTAGGGAAGGAGTTAGGGATTAATCGCAATCAGGTTTTAATCTTGACTAATTTGGCGGGGGATAATACGTTAGCGAATCCGGATAATGTGGCTACTGTGATTCCCAATGTGACAACAAACCCGAATCCTAATCAGGTTTATCCGTCGATTACGTTTACCCATACGGGGGATCTCCCGGATCCGTTCCCAGTCATTCCGGCACATGGTTTTCAGATGGTGGTTGCTTTCCCCCAAAGTCCGGGGAGTGATCAGCCTGTGAATCGTTCTAAACAATGTGTGGTGTTACAGACGTTAATCGGGGGGTTACGGACGGGAGAGGGTGAGTTTAATGCTACGACTAATCCCCAAGGGTGTATTTAGGGTTTAAAAGTGAAAGAAACCGGGTTTCAAGCTGGCGAGGGTGCTTGTTAAGGTTAATTCACCTTGGAATTGATAACAAATAGTTTATAACCGAATCAATCTATGATGGTGCATCGTTCCCCTAAGTCTGGTTTTACTTTGGTTGAACTGTTGATTGCTATTGTAATCATTGGGATTTTGGGGACGCTGATGGCGGCTTCTTGGCAGGGGTTTGTGATGCGCCAAAAGCTGAATATGGCACGGAGTCAGGCTTATCAGGCTCTACAACAGGGGAAAAGTAACGCGCTGCGGGATAAGATTACTTGGGTGGCGGGGTTTCGGGAGGTGGAGGTTTCGGGACAGGTGCGATCGCAGTGGTCGGTTTATCGAGCTAACACTGACCCGGGTCAGATTATTTGGCACAATTTCGAGGTCGGGGTACAAATTGACCCAGAAACCTTTTTCACGACTTCCTCTGATGAGATTCACCGGGTTTTCTTTAACCATAAGGGGTGTCCGGCCACTAGCACCCATCATGATTGTTTAGGGGTACCCCCGGGACGGATTACTTTCTCTAGTCCCCGAGGGGGCAAGTTAAAGCGCTGTGTGATTATGTCTACTTTATTGGGAGCCATGCGCTTTGGGGAGGAACAACCCCGGCCTACCAGTAACGGGAAATATTGCAATTAAGGTTTTGGTTAATACAGTGAAATGTGGGAATTGATAATTATTCCCGACTCCCGACTCCCCCTCTCTCCCCTGCTCCCCTGCTCCTGATTCCCGATGCTTAACACCCCAGAGAGTCTCGGGTTGCTACTCCCGTGATAGTATTCACTCCCGAGGCTCTAGTGCAGAGTTTTCGGACTTGGGCTTTATCCAAAACGGCATAACTAAAATCTGCGCCTTCAATGTCGGCCTCTTCAAATTTGGAACGGAGCATCATGGCTTCACTCAGCACGGCGTTTTTTAGATTTGCGCCTTTAAAATTACTTAAATAGGCAATACCATTAGAAAAATCTACCCCAGTTAAATCGGCTTGGCTGAGGTCGCAATTATTAAAGGTGACTCCCTTGAGGTTGGCTTTGTTGAAATTTGCTCCTTCTAAATCCACATTGGCAAATTCGGCTTTTTCTAAGTTTTGTCCGGCAAATTCTTTGGCCTGAATTTCCACATCATCAAAGGCGCGAATCAAGGAAGAACTTGCGGCTTGGGCTGGGGATGCGATCGCACCCATCAGAAGGTTAATCACGAAAAAGGCCACTACAAAGGTCAGTCTTAGCATGGGATGGTTTAATTTTCTTCATAAAAGTTTACAACTTCTCGATTGTATCAAACCGTGACCCCAACCTTGACAAGTTAAGGCTTTTCTCCTCTTGTCAAGGTTAGGTAATAGGGGGAGTCGGGAGTCGGGGAGCAGGGGAGCGGGGGAGCGGGGGAGCAGGGGAGTGGAGTCTTCAACCTTTGGGGTACTGCTTCATCAAGCGTTGTACTTCCCCGGCATGATAGGAACTCCGTGTTAGGGGGGAGGACACGACTTGTAAAAACCCGATGCTTTCGCCATATTCTCGCCAAGCGTCGAATTGTTCTGGGGTGACAAATTCCTGCACGCCTAAATGTTTTTGAGTGGGTTGTAAATACTGACCAATGGTGAGGATATCACAATCCACGGCTCGTAAATCGGCCATGACTTGCCGCACTTCCTCATCCGTTTCCCCTAATCCCACCATGATTCCGGATTTGGTGTAGATGTGGGGGGCGAGTTGGCGGGTGAGTTGTAAGAGTTGGCGCGATCGCCCATAATCCCCTTGAGGACGCACCCGACGATACAAGCGCGGCACTGTCTCTGTATTATGATTTAACACCTCGGGAGCGGCATCTAAGACAATTTTTAAGGCCTCCCAATTGCCGCAAAAGTCGGGGATTAATACCTCAATGGTGGTCTGAGGGGACATCTTCCGCACTGCTTCAATACAGCGTTTAAACTGAGTCGCCCCCCCATCGGGTAAATCATCTCGATTGACAGAGGTAATCACGACATGATTTAAGCGTAAGCGGCTGACTGCTTCGGCTAAATTGATCGGTTCTAGGGGATCTAAGGCTTGGGGTTTCTTCTCAAAATCAATATCACAATAGGGACAAGCGCGGGTACAGGCGGGCCCCATAATCAAAAAAGTGGCGGTTCCGGCGTTAAAACATTCCCCGATATTGGGACAAGATGCTTCTTCACAGACTGTATTGAGTCCCAAATCCCGCAAAATCTCTTTAACACTCCCCACTCGTTGCCATTGGGGCGCTTTTACTCTTAACCACTCTGGTTTTACGACCACGTTCTGTTCTTTACTCGAAAAGACTAACCCCCCCATGTTACCAAGAAGTGCCGGAGTGTGGTACTATGGAAAACGCTTGAGATGGACTAAGGTCATCTTAAGGAATTATTGCGGGATGTGGCGCAGCTTGGTAGCGCACTTCGTTCGGGACGAAGGGGCCGCTGGTTCAAATCCAGTCATCCCGATTTAGGTTAAACCGTTGCTGTATATAGGGCTTGCTGAATAACTCTAGTCGTAGGGCTAGGGAACAGGGAATAGGTAATAGGTATATAGGTAATAGGGAACAGGGAATAGATAATTGATAATTGATAATTGCTCCCCCTCTCCCCTGCTCCCCTGCCCCCCTAACCCCAGAGCCAATCATTTTCTCCCCTAGCCCATATAATGGAGGCTGGACAGAAATAGAACAGAGCATGGGCGCGATTCGAGCATTACGAGGAACAAGAGATATTCTCCCCCCAGAGGTGGTGTACTGGCAACAGGTGGAACAGGTAGCGCGGGGGGTGTTTGCACGGGCGAGTTATCAAGAAATTCGGCCGCCGATTTTTGAGCAGACGGAGTTATTCGCCCGAGGAATTGGGGAGGCGACGGATGTGGTGGGGAAAGAGATGTATACTTTTTCTGACCGAGGCGATCGCTCCATCACCCTAAGACCCGAGGGAACGGCTGGTGTAGTGCGGGCTTTCATTGAACAAAATTTAGGGAGTCAGGGCAATGTTCAGCGCCTCTGGTACACCGGGCCCATGTTTCGTTACGAACGTCCTCAAGCGGGACGACAACGGCAATTTCATCAAGTGGGGGCTGAGTTATTGGGCAGTGGCTCCCCAGTGGCTGATGTGGAAGTGATTGCCTTAGCGACGGATATTTTACGGGAGTTAGGCCTGCGATCGCTTAAACTGGATTTAAACTCCGTAGGCAATAAAGGCGATCGCACCCGTTACCGACAAGCCCTCATTGACTATTTAACCCCCTATCAGAGCGAATTAGACCCCGACTCCCAAGATCGGTTAACTCGCAATCCCCTACGCATTTTAGACAGCAAAGATCAACGCACTCAAGAAATTACCCAAGGCGCGCCCAGTATATTAGACTACCTTGAACCCGAGTCCCAGAGTCACTTTGAGCAAGTCCAGCAAATGCTCACCGATTTAGACATTGCCTATCAAATTAACCCCCGCCTCGTGCGCGGTTTAGATTATTATACCCACACCGCCTTTGAAATCCAGTCCGACGACCTCGGCGCTCAAGCCACCGTTTGTGGGGGGGGACGATATGACGGTTTAGTGGCAGAATTGGGAGGGAAAGAAACCCCGGCTGTCGGTTGGGCCATTGGCATGGAGCGGTTAATCTTACTGTTACAAGACTTACAAACCCAAAGCCCGCCTAGCCCTAACTTCTATCTGGTGTCCAGAGGCGATCGCGCCCAAGCCCAAGCCCTTGTTCTAGCTCAGAAGTTGCGTTATTTTGGCTTCACCGTAGAATTAGACTTAAGTGGGGCAGCCTTTGGCAAGCAGTTCAAGCGCGCCGACCGCAGTGGAGCCCCCGCCTGTTTAATCATTGGAGAAACAGAAGCAGAACAACAACAAGTCAATTTAAAATGGCTCACCAGTCAAGAACAAGAAACCCTCACCCAAAATGAGTTATTTTCTCGCCTTGACCAACTTAAAGCCAAAATTGGGTAAGACCAGCAATTAAACCCCTTATTCAGCCAGATCATGGAATCCTGTGAATTTCTACTGCAAAAGAAAGGCACTCGTTCCTGGCTTCCCATCAAACACCGGAAGCTAAAACTAGAGGCAGGCATCTATCGCATCGTTGCCCAGTCTTGTCGTGCCAACACAGAAGTAGAAATTCGCCTGCTTCATCAAACCTTCGACACCCCTCCCAAGCGGCGTTCCCATCAACGGGACTGCCGCACCACCAGCGAAGGCCTAATGGTAGTGGTCCCCTACACCTACTTTAAATCCGGCTATTGGGAAGTGCGCGCTCGCAGCGAACAAGACGAAGCCGAACCGTGGCAAGCCGTCATACAAATGCAAGTCTTGCCCCCCAAAATGCCCGAAGCCCCCACCCCCGAAAGCGAGCAACCCCCACCCGAACCCGCCCTCAGCACCCCCCAGCAGGCGCAACCCGCCCCCTT
>NZ_JAIHOM010000095.1 GCF_026130165.1 Spirulina subsalsa FACHB-351
AAGGTTTGGGTTTGACCTTGTATTCGAGAACAAACATTGTTTGACACTGGCTTGCTTGGTATCATTGTAGCACTCCTAATGCCGCCCTGGAAGGGCGGGGCTTGAAACCCATTATTTTTGGTCAACTCTAAATTAAACCGGAAAACGCGCTGTGAAAATTTGTTGTCAGACTGTCACCTTTGAGGGGATTGAGGCGATTATTTTGGATAAAGATGGAACCTTAGAAAATTCGCTCGATTTTTTGCGTCTTTTGGCTCAGAGGCGATCGCGTTTCATCGATGCTCAAATCCCTGGCACCGGAGAACCCTTGTTAATGGCCTTCGGGGTACAGGGGGAAGTGATTGATCCGAGAGGTTTAATGGCCGTCGGTAGTCGGGAGGAAAACCGCATCGCTGCGGCCGCCTATATTGCCGAAACCGGGCGGAGTTGGTCTGAAGCCTTAGCCATTGCCCAACAAGCCTTTCAAGAGGCCGATCAATCTCTCCCTCGTCGGGCGGAAGTCTCCCCCCTCTTTGCCGGGACGCGGGAAATTCTCAGTCAATGGGCGGCCACGGGGATAAAATTGGGCATTTTATCGGCAGACTCCAGCGCCGGGGTGCAGGATTTTATCACCCGTCATCAATTAGGAGAGTTGATCCAGTTGGGGATGGGGGTGGATCCGCCCCAACCGAGTAAACCGGATCCGAGGCTGTTTCAACAGGTCTGTGAGGGGCTAGGAGTGACCCCCCAACAGGCTTTAATGGTGGGGGATTCCCACTTAGATATTCAGATGGCCAAAGCGGCCGGGGCCGGGGGGGTAATTGGCATTTGTTGGGGCAATGCTAGGGCGCAAGAGATTCAAGGGGCCGATGTTGCGATCGCCCATTTAAACGCCTTAACCCTTCTCCACCAACAACCCTAAGGCTTCCTTCATCTCCTCCACCGTCGTAGTTGCCGTGCCGAACTGCCGCACCACCAAACTCGCCGCCAAATTCCCCAACACCGCCGCCTCCCAAGCCGATCCCCCCGCACATAACGCCAAAGTCAAGGCCGCCACCACCGTATCCCCTGCCCCCGTCACATCAAACACATCCGTTTGATTAAACGCCGGAATATGGTCAATACTGCCCTGGTGAGAAAATAAACTCATCCCCTCTTCCCCGCGAGTAATCAACATATAAACCGCCTCGGTGAACTCCAATAACTCCCGCCCCGCGTACTGCAAACTCACCTCATCCGTCACCCCATAGCCCACCGCTAATTCCGCTTCTGGCAGATTCGGCGTGAACATCGTCGCCCCTTTATACCGGGGCAAACCCTTTTGAGCATCCACCACCACACAAGAATGTTGCAGCGCCGCCCCAATCACCGGAGAGGTAAAAACGCCCTCCCCATAGTCAGAACAGACCACGGCCTCGGTTCCAACCCTAGCCCGCTTAATCGCCCTCGCTAACTCCTGTTGGATCTCTGGGCTGGGTAGTGCATCGGATTTCCGGTCAATGCGCACAATTTGCTGAGTCACAGACTGGCGGGCATGGCCAGCGATGCGGCTTTTCGTCACCGTGGGACGACTGGGATCCACAATTAGTCCCGTCGTATCAATCCCCGCCGCCTCAAAAATCTCCCGCAGAGCTTCCCCTTGGGGATCTTTGCCAATTAAGCCCACCACTTTCACCCGTGCGCCCAATTTGGCCAAATTATAGACGGCGTTAGCCCCTCCACCGGGGACTTGCCGGGTGGATTCATGGCGCAAAATGAGAACCGGGGCCTCCCGTGAGAGGCGCTCGACCTGCCCGGTGAGGAATTCATCTAGGGTGAGATCCCCAATCACGAGGACAGGGATATCCTGAAACCGATCCAGCAGGGCGAACAACTGATCGGCGGCTGAGGCGAGTTGGGGAAAAGAGGAGACGAGTTGGCTCATAAATCCGGTCAAATATCCATCTGGACTGGGTTAAGGCAAATTGCACTACGGCAAATCTAACACACAGTCACCGTTAAAGGAAGAAACCGGGTTTTTGGGAGGGTTTGGAGGGAAAAAGAGAGGATAAACACAACCCGGTTTCTGGGTTAGTGGGGGATTAGAAACCCGGTTTCAGGACAGTTGTAGCGAGGAAGGGAGGAAATGGAAGAAACCCGGTTTCAAGTGGAACATTAGGGATCTAACTACTCAAGCCGTCCCGCCACTAAATAATAAGCTAATGCCGAGTAAGGCGATGAACACCCCTAGAACAGCGCGGAGGCTGATTGGTTCCTTCAGGAGGGCGGCGAGGGGGAGGACAAAGAGGGGGCTAGTGGCGAGGAAGGTTTGGGCAATGCCTGCGGGGGCTAGTTTGAAGGCGGTTTGTTGAAGCCAGATGCCTAGATAGGTGCCGAGAAGGGCGGCTAAGGCGATCGCACCCCAAAGCTTAGGAGAACGCAAAATCTGCCCCGTCGGTCGCCTTTGCCCGGTTTTTAGCAGGGCTAAGAGCAAGATAATCATACCCATTCCCCCCAGCAGTCTTAACAAGGTACTCCAGAGAGGGGTGAGGGTAGACTGCACTAAGGCCGCCCGGGAGAGGACAGCGCCCACCCCTTGGCAGAGGGTGGATAAAACTCCCCAGAGTAACCCTTGCTTTAAATGGGCGGGATCTCGCACCCAGTCAGGGGTTCGTTCCGCAATTACCCACCCTACCCCCAATAAAACCAGCACAATCCCCAACCAAGCGCGGAGGGGAAGGGTTTCGCCCAAGAAAAGCCAAGCCAGACAAGCGGTTAGGGGTGGGGCGAGGGTTTCTAACAGTAGGGTCCGACGAGCGCCGAGTTTGCTCAAGGCGAAGAGAAAAGCGGTATCTCCTAAACCAATCCCCACCACACCACTGATCAGGAGCAAACCCACTGGGGCTAAGACTTGGGAGGGGATGGGATCTGCTGTCAGGAGGAGGGTTAGGGTTAAAAGGGCGATCGCAATTCCCCCTTTAAACAGATTCAACCACAGAGGGGCAAAGGTTTGACCCACTTGGCCATAGATCACCGTCGCCAACGCCCAAAACAGCGCCGCCCCCAAAGCCGCCAAGGCCCCCAGTTGCCATTCCCCCCCCAATAGTCCTAATTCCATCATCTTCCTCCGAGAAACCCCATCCCACAAGTGGAGTGCAGGTGTTGAAACTTCTCCCATGAAAAACCCGCAACTCTAAACAGAATTGCGAGCGTTGAACAATCGTCAAATGTTAAATCGAAACGGGACATTGACCGCTCTTGGTTGTCCCGCTCCTCTCCATTTTGACCCAGTGCTACTGTAAGGGGTGGAACAGTAGGTCAGGATAAAAACGGTTAAATTCAATCAAAATCCCGGCGGTGAAGGTCAATAGAACCATGATTAACACCGGAGCCGTCGATAAAAACTTAGTCAAACCTTCCATTATTTTTTCTCCGAATGAGAGGACAGCGTACAAAAATTTGTTAAAAAACCCTAGCGGGGAGAGATGGGGATTTCCGTATCCTTGGCGGTTAATTTACCAGAGGTAAATTCAGCCACAGCCGCTAAAGGCCAAGCAAACCCACCTAACATAAATTTAAAAGCGAGAGGCACATCAATGATGATTTCTTTCATTTCAGCGTCCTTGCCTCCACGAATGGCGATTAAATAAGAACGTCCGACCCAGCCAATCCAACCGGCAATATACAGGAACAGAACACTGGGAATTAAAAAGTCCCCAGCGTGGGAAAGACTACCATCTACGATTAAGTGAGGATACCCTTCTGGGCCACAGAGGGCTTCAGAATAGCGTTCAGCGCGTTTTTTACCAGACAGGGGATCGGCGGTGGTGTTCCGGAAGCTTTTGGACTTCTGGAGATAAGCCGGAGATTCGCTACAAGGCACTAAACCATACTCATCGGCGGAGGCTGAGGGAGCAAAATTGAACCACAGCGTCATTACTAGAATCAAAGCCAACAACTTTCGCATTGAAATGTTTCCTTTTGTTACGAAACAATAAGTTTTTTGTACAAAAGAGACAAACTATCATTTGCACATCGAAGCAATCTTACTCTGACCTGTTAATCCAGTAAAGATTACTTTACAAAAAGTGAAAGCTTCTTTCAGAACCGAGCAGAAAAGCCTGCACAGGTCAAGGCTTTTGTTACACTGTTAGAAAGCTTGGGGTCAGATAATGGCGACGATTTTAGCAATAGAAACCAGTTGTGATGAAACCGCCGTTGCGATTGTAAAGAATCGTAACATTCTGAGTAGTGTCGTGGCTTCTCAAATTAAATTGCATCAACCCTATGGGGGGGTGGTGCCAGAAGTGGCTTCTCGTCAACACCTCGAAAGTATTAATTTTTGTTTAGACCAAGCCCTAGAAGAGGCCCAATTAGATTGGGGGGGAATTGATGGGGTGGCGGCCACTTGCGCGCCGGGTTTGGTGGGGGCTTTATTAGTGGGGTTAACGGCGGCTAAAACCCTTTCTGTAGTCCACCGGAAGCCTTTTTTCGGGGTGCATCACCTTGAGGGGCATATTTACGCCACCTACCTGTTAGAACCCACCTTAAAGCCGCCCTTTTTGTGTTTGTTGGTGTCGGGGGGTCACACCAGTTTACTCCATGTTCAGGACTGCGGCCAGTATGAGATGCTGGGCAGTACGAGGGATGATGCGGCCGGGGAATGTTTTGATAAGGTGGCTCGTTTATTGAAGTTAGGCTATCCGGGGGGACCGGTGATTGATCGTTTAGCGACAAGGGGCAATCCCGAGGCTTTTCCGTTACCGGAAGGTAAGATTTCTTTACCTCAAGGGGGATATCATCCCTATGATTGCAGTTTTAGCGGCTTAAAAACGGCTGTGTTGCGTTTGGTGGAGAAATTGGAGGAACAGGGGGTGGATCCGCTTCCGGTGGCGGATATTGCGGCGAGTTTTCAAGGGGCGGTGGTGCGATCGCTCACAAAACGGACCATCCAATGTGCTTTAGACTATGGTCTAGATACCATTGCCGTGGGGGGAGGGGTGGCGGCCAATCAAGGCTTACGGAAGACGTTACAAACCGCAGCCGCCCCCCATCAGCTTAAGGTCTATTTCCCCCCCCTGCGCCTTTGTACGGATAACGCGGCCATGATTGCCTGTGCGGCTGCGGAACATTGCGATCGCGGTCATATTTCCCCCCTCACTCTCAACGCCCAATCACGGCTTAAAATTACCGAGGTTATGGGGTTATATACCTAGGGCTTGCGGAATAACTCTACTCGTGGGGCTAGGGAATAGGGAATAGGGAATAGGGAATAGATAATTGACAATTGTTCCCCCTCTCCCCTGCTCCCCTGCTCCCCCGCTCCCCTGAGAATTGATAATTAATAATTAATAATTGATAATTGTCAATTGTCAATTGTCAATTCCCCACTCCCCTGCTCCCCTCTAAACAACCTCAGTTTCTACCGTCACCACCACCTCAGACGCAGGCAAAACCGGAGTCGTTTTCTTCGTAAAAACCAGTTGATGGTTTCGACAATCAATCAGCACCGTATCCCCTTCCGTAAAGGTCATTTCCAAAATCTTCGTCGAGAGGGGATTCTCTAACTCCCGTTGAATCGCCCGTTTTAGCGGCCGCGCCCCATAAACTGGATCATAACCCGCCTCCACAATATAATCCTCAGCCGAGGTCGTGAGTTCTAAGGTGATTTTCTGCTCACTCAATAAACGCTGTAAGCGTTGTAACTGTAAGCCCACAATCTGCCTTAATTCATCCCTCGTCAGAGGATGGAAAATAATTAAATCATCAATGCGGTTGAGGAATTCAGGTCGGAAATGTTTGCGCAACGTTTGAATCACCTGATCCTGCATTTTCCCCTCTTCTTGCTGGGTTTGCAGAGACTCCAAAATATAATCACTGCCGATATTACTGGTCATCACAATGATCGTATTGCGGAAATCCACCACCCGCCCTTGAGAGTCCGTAATCCGCCCATCGTCAAGCACTTGTAATAAAATGTTAAAAACATCCCGATGGGCTTTTTCCACCTCATCCAACAACACCACCGAATAGGGACGACGGCGCACCGCTTCGCTGAGTTGTCCCCCTTCCTCATAGCCCACATAGCCCGGAGGCGCGCCTACCAAGCGGGAGACGGTATGTTTTTCCATATATTCCGACATATCCAGCCGAATCATAGCCTCTTCGCTATCAAAGAGCGCTTGAGCTAGAGTACGAGCTAATTCCGTTTTCCCTACCCCCGTCGGCCCCATAAACAGGAAAGAACCAATGGGGCGGCCGAGGTCTTTCATTCCCGCTCGGGCGCGACGAATGGCCGCCGCTACCGCCGAAACCGCCTCGCGTTGCCCAATCACGCGCTGATGGAGATAACTTTCCAGTTGGAGAAGTTTTTGCCGTTCCGACTCTAACAAACGGTTGACGGGAATTCCGGTCCACCGGGCGACGATTTCGGCAATATCGGCCTCGGTGACTTGTTCCCGTAACAAGGCCTGACCTTGGGACTGTAACTCATTGAGTTGTACCTCTTTTTCCTCAATTTGCTGTTGCAGAACTTCTAACTTGCCATACTTCAACTGGGCGGCTTTGTTGAGGTCATAACTATCTTCGGCCTGTTTGACTTGTAAGCGCAGTTGCTCTTCTTGTTCCCGCAAGGTTTTAATTTCTTCAAGCAGTTGCTTTTCCCCGGACCATTGGGCTGAGAGTTGTTGTTTGGTGGGTTCGAGTTCGGCAATTTCCTGTTGAATTTTTTCGAGGCGCTCTTTCGAGGAACTGTAAACGCTACTCACCCCGGCGCTGGGGGTTTGATTTTCCGCTTCTAAGGAGAGTTTCTCCATTTGTAACTGCATTAAGCGGCGGTCTATGTCCTCTAACTCCACGGGTTTGGAGGTGATTTCCATTTTCAGTTTAGCGGCCGCCTCATCGACTAAATCAATGGCTTTATCTGGGAGGAAGCGATCGCTAATATAACGATCCGAAAGTGTCGCCGCCGCAATCAAAGCCGAATCAATAATTTTCACCCCATGATGCACCTCATAACGCTCCTTCAGCCCCCGCAAAATCGAGATGGTATCCTCCACCGTGGGCTGTTTCACATAAACCTGTTGAAAGCGCCGTTCTAAAGCCGGATCCTTTTCAATATGATTGCGGTACTCATCCAGCGTCGTCGCCCCAATACAACGCAACTCACCCCGCGCTAACATCGGTTTGAGCAAATTCCCCGCATCCATTGACCCTTGAGGCGACCCCGCCCCCACCACTGTATGGAGTTCGTCAATAAACAGCACAATCTGCCCATCGGAATGGGTCACTTCATGGAGAACGGAACGTAAACGGTCTTCAAACTCCCCCCGATATTTCGCCCCCGCAATTAAACTCCCCATATCCAGCCCAATCAGTTGGCGATTTTTCAGGGATTCCGGCACATCCCCATTAATAATCCGTTGCGCTAAACCTTCGGCAATGGCCGTTTTTCCCACCCCCGGTTCCCCAATCAACACGGGATTATTTTTCGACCGACGGGACAACACTTGAATCACGCTGCGAATTTCCTCATCCCGACCAATCACCGGGTCTAATTTCCCTGCCCGGGCTAGTTCCGTCAAGTCTCGCCCATACTTACTCAGGGCTTCGTATTTTTCCTCAGAATTCTGTTCCGTTACCTTCTGAGTTCCCCGCACGGATTTAATCACAACCTCCAAATCTTGGGGGTCAAGATTAAAGCTCCGCAGAACTTTCCGCCCTATCCGTTCATCTTCGGCAAAACCCACCAGCAAATGTTCGACGGAGATATAACTATCCTGCCAACTGCCACGGGAGGCCTCCGCCCGGTCTAACATCACATCTAAGCCCCGGCCTAAATACAATTGTTCAACATAGGGAAACCGAGGCTGACGACCGATAAATAATTCTACCTGCTGCCGGAAACGGGGTAAATCAATATTGGCTTTGGTTAAAATCCTTTGAGCGAGTCCATCTTCTTGGTCTAACAGGGATAGCATTAAATGCTCAATTTCCAGTTGTTGATTGCCGTAGCGACGGGCTACATCTTGGGATTTGACGATAGCATCCCAGGCTTGTTCGGTAAACTTACTCGGATCGGTCGGCTGCATGGATTATGGGAAATAGGGACAGTCATTGAATCAATTATTCATGATTATTGTTAGTTGATCAATTGTGGGGGGGGTGGGGTAAGGATATCCCCTACAGGTTGGTACTCAATCTCACTTTCCGGAGTATCCACTGCAACAGAGTTTCACTCGCTCCGAGAATATTAGTCCGTCCTTCCATCCCCGCTTGTAGTACACAGGAACGACTAGCGCGACCAAAATTGGGAGTTTCCGGTTGAATGGTGACTTTATAGAAAGACTGGGAAACGCCTGCGGGACGTAAGGTATCGGTGGAGATACTTTGCACCTGACCGACGAGAACACCATAGTCGGGGTAAGGACAGGCAGAAATTCGCGTTTGGGCAATTTGTCCAACGGTTAAACCCTGAATGTCTGCACTGGGAATTCTGGCCTCGATGATGAGGGGCATGAATTGGGGGGAGATTTGGGCAATTTCTTGCCCCGGTTGTAGGGATTGGTTGGGGTTGCGTAGGTTTAGTTTTAAGATCGTGCCGGAGATGGGAGCAGTGATTATGGTGTGTTGTAATTCTTGCTCTAGTTGGTCGAGTTCCCGTTGTTCGCGATCGCGCTGTTTTTGTAGTTCAATCTGTTGACGGATCAGAGCTTCCCGTTCCTGTTTGAGACGGGCGAGGGTGGCTTCACGGGTGGCCTGTTGTTGGGCAAAACGTTGTTCTGAGATCAACACCTCGCTGGGGTTCAGGGTTAGGGCGTTTTGGGCTTTTGCTAAGGTGGCCTGAGCCGATTGAATCCCTTGTTGACGGGTTTCAACCTCTTGTTGAGCGCGGACGCGGGCTTGTTCTTGTTCAATGACGCTTAACTCAACTTGCGCCCATTGATCTTGAGAAATAGCCCCTTGTTGAGCAATGGGTTCATAGCGTTGTTGTTGGGCGCGGGCGGCTTGTAGGGAGGCTTCCACAGCTTGCAGGTTGGCTTGAGCCGATTTTAACTCGGCTTCGGCTTGACGTAGGTTTGTCTGGGCAATGGCTAGATCCTGTTGGTTGTTCCGTTGGCGATCGCGATAATCCTGTTCCCGCCCCACCCATTCCACCCTCGCTGAGGCGATCGCCCGTTGACTCCCCTCCTCTTCTGCCATCCTTTGGCGATCCAGTGCAGTGATTTGTACTGTCATTTGTGCTAGTTGTTGGTCGAGGCGGTCGATCAGTCCTTGGATCTGCCTGTGCTGAATTTTGAGGGAGGTGTCATCAAGTCGGGCAATCATTTCCCCCGCTACTACCTCTTGATGCTCCCCCACGAAAATCTCTTGAACAATACCCGCCCTCGGTGCTTCCACGAGGCGTAATTCTCCCACGGGGCGGATAGTAGCCGGGGCTGTCACTGTCACGGGGTAAGGAATGACGGCGGAGAGGAGGAAGGCTGTGATCACTGTTCCACCAAGGGTCAGCCCTCCCCAACGTAACCAAGGATTAAGGGGAGGAAGTAGTTCCTGGGCAGAGAGTTGAGGGAGATGATCCGGATAAACCATGACGAGGAATTGCGAGGGAAGCTTGCGCCAAAGGTTAAAATAGTAAGAAGACCCAGAGTGAAATCTGGGTCTTAAACCGTGAACAACTATCACCCTAAGATCCCGGCAAAATGCTTTTTGACCAAGGATTTTGGGGTGCTTTTTCTGGAGTGACCCTGAGAAAGATGAGGTTTGAGAGCCTAGCTGAGGGTCAAACTGTCATCAGCTTCAAGGCCACAAGACCAGTTGCAAGTGTGGGTGAAACCCGTGCCACCGGTGCAAGTCGTACAGCCACCCGCCAAGGAAGACATATCTTCATCGCTCAATTCAATCAGACCCGCCGGATTTTCAGGCAACAGACTGCGTTGTTCCGCGCTCAGACTGGCGCGATAGTCCGGATCTTTCCACGCACGGATAATCTCAAAATTAGACATCGTTACCCTCCTATGGGTTTGGTTTGGATGGGAGCGGAATGCACCCCGCTTTTATCTTAGCCTAAAACTGAGAACGATAATCATTATCAAAAAATAAGGATTTTTACAGTTACCGAAACCCTTTAAGGGGAAGGGTTTCACCCCTCCAAAAAACTTAAATGCTTGCCCAACTGAGTCAGGAGAACTTCAGGGCGACCTTGCTGTTGTACCTTGCCGTTTTCCAACATCACCACCCAATCCGCCCGACGAATGACTGGGGGACGATGACTGATCAAAATAGTAGTTTTACCTTGACGATGGGCTAAAAGCTGCTCCAACACTGCCGCCTCCGTCACGGGGTCTAAACTGCCCGTAGACTCATCAAGAATGAGGATGGGCGGATCTGTGACGATACCTAGCGCGATCGCCAATCGTTGCCGTTGTCCCCCAGACAAATTCGCCCCAAACTCCCCTAAAACCGTTTGATACTGATTCGGCAATTGACCAATGAACTCATCAGCCTGAGCAATCCGACAAGCCTCCACAATCTTGGCAAAACTTAGACCCCTCTGGCCTAAACTCAAATTATCAATAATCGAACGACTCCAAAAGTGAACCTCTTGGGGAATTAAAACCACCTGTTGACGGACACAATCAAGGGCTAAATCCGGTAAATTATAAGGGCCAATGCGAATTAACCCCCCTTGGGGAAAATATAGCCCCGCCAGTAACTTTACCAAGGTACTTTTCCCACAACCAGAAGACCCTACTAAAGCAATAGCTTGTCCTCCTGGTAGCCGTAGCGAAAAATTCTTTAAAAGTTCTAAACGTCCCGGATGATAAAAGGTTAAATCCTCAAAAATAATCTCATCATTAGCCGCTAAACTAACCCAAGGTTTTCGCTCTAATTCCTGAACTTCTAACTGACTGCTAGTCACATCATTAAGCCGTTGTAAAGCAATTTTAACAAAAATAAACTGATTGACCCATTCAATTAAACTGACCACTAAAGCCAAGCAATTACGATTCATGATATTACAAGCCACCAACTGACCAATAGTGAGATTTTCCGCAAAGACTAACTGACTGCCAACCCAAAGAAATATAGTCTCTCCAAGTAAAAACACTAAATTAGAAAATGCCGTATTTCCCAAAGCCAACTTTAAACGCTGAAAATTGAAATGAGCTTGCCGTCCAAAGCGAGATTGAAATTCCTCTAAAAACTCTCCACTGGCACTTTTTGTTTTCAGTAAAATAGCTGACTTAAAGGTTTCAATTAACACCCCTTGGTTTTCTGCTGTTAACGCTAAAAGACCTTGAGTTTTTTGTTGAATCGGCTTTAAAAAAACAACCGTAGATAAAGTCATGATAGTGGCTAAACTTAAGGTTGCTAAAACTAAACGAGAATCATAAACCAAAATTAACCCTAGAGATACCGCAGCAATGAGAAACTGACTGGGCAGTAAAATAATCACCTGAGAGATAAATTGATTCACTGCTTGAATATCTCGTAAACGGCTGGCCACCTCACCACTGCGATGGGATTCATAATAGGTCAAGGGAAGTTTTAGTAAAGCGGCACAAAATTCTAAAACCAGATCCAATTCTAGCCCCTGTGCAAAATAGGTGATAATGTAGGATTGAATAAATCTTAAGCCACTTCGGAATAAATTAGAAACAAAAACGACAATCATCAAGCTGTTCAAAAAAGAAACATCCTGACGCACTAACACTTCATCAGTGAGCAATTGTAAAAAGAAGGGAGAAGTGAGAGAAAGTAGCCCAAAAACTAGATTAATCCCTAGGACTTGTGAGAGGAGATGGCGTTGTTGCCAAAACCGTTGTTTTAATCGTTGAAAACCTGTGCTTAAATGACGATCATCAGGTTGAAGATTAAAATCAGGACGAGGTTGTAATAAAAGCATCACGCCATTATCCCAACCTGCTAATAATTCGGCTTGGCATAGATACCGCAATCCTACCGCAGGATCTCCGATAATATATTGTTGTTTTTTTGTGCCATATAAAACGACCCAATGATTACCTTGCCAATGAATAATTCCCGGTAAGGGGACAATATCCTGCTGAATGAGATCTAAGTTAACCTTAACCCCTCTTGCTTCAAAACCGAGGGCTTTTGCCCCTTGCTTTAAATTGAGTAAATTTGTGCCTAATACGCCTGTGCCTGCCACTTGACGGACACGACTGAGGGCAAAAATCTGACCATAATATTGAGCAATTGTGGCTAAACAAGCGGCTCCGCAATCTTCTTCATTGTGTTGTAGAACGACTTTATAGAGCATTTCTCTTTGAGCTTTTTAAAATAGCGATAAATTCCCAGACAATTCAATAATTTTTAGGTGGCTCTAAGAGTAAAACATTGGGAACTTTTTCCGGTTCAGCTAAACGTAAAGCGCCGTACCCTATCCCCGCCAAACCTGTCATTAAGCCTAATACATCTACACCCCCCGGAACACCACAACGACACCCCATCTGCTCTAAGCTCTCCAGAGTCAAATTGAGATAATTTGTATAAGTTTTTTCTAGATCAGGACTTAAACAATGATTTCTTTTCTGCCACAAAATAGCTGATTGTAAAAGCTCTAGTTGCCCAAAAATTCCGTTACAAAGTGAATGATTTTCCTGATAATTTTTCCCGTTTAATCCTTGTTCCAAAGCCAGCAAGTTAGTTTCAATAGCGACCTTTATTTCTGCCTGAATCTCATCAGAATCTAAGCCATTAATCCCACCCAAACGAGCTAAACCGATACCTGTTGCTCCATAACTCCATCCCACGGAAAAACCCAGAGGTTCATTAGGCGCATTACACCAGTTTTTTTGTGTTGTTCGGTATAGACTGCGCTCATACTTCCAAGCTTCTAGGGCAGCGGCTTGATAACGAATTTCTCCAGTAAATTCGGCTAATTTTACCAGAGCAAAACTAATGCCAGCAACTCCATGGGAGAAGCCACTTAAAGGCTGTCGAGGGGGCAAGGTCAGCCAACCAATTCCTTGGGGCATAGTGAGGGCTTTTGCTAATAAATGCTCTCCACAGTCTTGGGCAATTTTTTTCAGGTTTGGTTCAAGAATACAGCGATATAAACTGATTAAGCCTAAAATACATCCAGCACCACCGGAGACGATATCAAAACTCTCATCTTTGAGGATTAATGCGGGGAGTTTTTCTGACCAATTTAAAGCTTGTTGCCATAGATCTGGCTGCTGCCAAAGGTGTCCGAGATGACTGAGGGTATAAATTAATCCTCCCCAGCCATTAAATCCGCCTATGGATTGAATAAAGGGCTGATCAAAGTGGGTTTGTAGGATGATGGTATTCAGGCATTTTTGAGCAAGTCTTGTGTGAGCAGCATCGGCTGAAACTGCCCCTAAATAGGCATAAAATAGGGTAATGCCGGAAAGTCCTTCAAATAAATCCCAGGCTAAAGGTTTAAGAGTCCAATGTCCCTCTCCCACTGTACCTAAACCTAACCAAGCGGCTTTATTTTCTTCGATAATCCCTAAGCTTTCGAGATGGGAGGCAATGTGTTGAGCGGTGTTTATTAGTCTTTGGGGAAGGGGGCTAATATGGGCGGAATTTGTGGCAATTTTAAGGGGGGTAAACTGTAAGTAATGGAGGTTTTTACTGTCTTTATATTGTTCAGCCTGTTGTAAGATTAAGCTATTTAAAGAGGCTTGAATAAATCCCTGTTGTTGCTGCAAGTCTTCTTCACTTAAACGGTTTATTTTTTGTTTAACCCGTTCTAATCCAGATTGTTGAAAGAAGTTAGCAATCTCTTGACCTTCACTAACTAAATGGAGGGAGTTGGGGCGGGTGGTGAAAAAGGGAATATCCCCTCGCCATAGGGCTTGTTTTTCGAGGTTGATAATTTGGGTTAAGCTGGGACGGTGGGGAACGTCAACCCACAGATGATCAAAGAAGCGATCGCGATCGAGGGCGTTGTGTAAAAGATCGGGGTGATAGCTTTCTTTTAAGAGTAATCCATAAAGGCGGGTGTCGCGCAAAACGACCCGAATTTCACAGTTAGCAAATTTGGGGAGCCAATGGTTAAGCAGTTGGGAACGGTGGTTTAAACACAGATTATAGAAGGTGGTAAAACCTTGTAGAATTGAGGCTTGATACTGCCAAACTTGAACGGGTTTTTCCTGTAGTTGGGGTTGATTGTGGGCTGAGGGAAGAATATCAGGTTGTCGGGTAACACGCATTTGATCTGTACCAATTTGGCTGAGTTGTGCGCTTTGTGTGGGTAAGGTTTCTCCTCCCACTGCCCCTAAACCACTGGCATCAAAACCGGGGGATTTTTCTTTCAGTGCGATGCGTTGGGGTAATAAACCAACACTCATCACCGACTGTGCTATTTTTTGATTGGCAATTAAACAGGATTCGGGACTGTTGGGATCAATTCGTTCTGGACGAAAGAGGGTTTCTAGGTCAATGAGGACGGGATTTTCTCCGGCTGCAATGAGGTTTTCTAGGTGAAAGTCGGTGGCTTCTAATGTGTAAAGAAGGGCTAGATAATGACCGATTCTTTGATAAAAATGGTCAATTTGAACGGGGGTTTCACAACTGGCTGGGGTGATGTATTCCATCCAACCATATTGTCCTCGATCGAGAATTTTAACTTGAGGAAAGGGGATCTGAAGGTGGGGATTAAACCACTCTAAAAGCTTTTGGAATTGTTGATCGATGGCGAGGGATCTAGGTTTGTAGACCAGTTTGAAGTGACTAAAATCTAAGATAGCGACGGAACACCCTCCACAATGGCGATCGCCTGCTCCCTGTTGAATTTTTACCAGTTGTCTGGGGGGGTGCTCTGTGAAGTGAGAACAAATTAGAGGCCAATCGTCAACCAGACGCTGGATGAGTTCTGTGTTACTGTTCACCCATTGCTCTAGGTGCAGGACTAACTGCCGGGTGAGGACGGGATATTCTGCAAAAAGGGCGATCGCATCATGGGGCTGTTTTAACTGTTCAATAAAGTCCAGAAACCGTTCTTTCGCTGTATTTCCTGAGAGTTGATCCTTTAAACGAGCGACGTTTAACTCTAGGGTAAGTGTTTGACTAATGAAGTTGAGCAGTTGTTCGGGTAAATTGCCCAGTAAGAGGCGTTTAAGGCTGTCCACACCCCAGGAGGGGGGCGAGGGGGGGAGTTGAGTCTCTAAACGGGCGATCGCATCACTGAGTAAAGGCCGCACCCAATGAAGCAACCCCACTGCTAAACGTTCATCCGCTAAATCTGCACCGGAGGCAATCTGAATATTATCCCAATCTGAACGATGAAAAGCAGCCTGAAGTTGCTCCAACCACTGGGGAGGAGTTAAGCGTTGAGCAAGGGAATCCGGAGACTCCCCCACGACTGCACACCACAAGGCCTCGCTAATCCCTTCACTCGCTAACTTTTGCTGCCAATATTCCCCTTGCTGAAAGGGGCTTTGCTGTTGCCAGCGTTTCAGGTGGTGATTCTCGCAACAAGATTCCACCGCCCCCGGTTGTCCCGACGCTAAACGCTCCTCCAAGCGTAAAGCCTGATACCAACCTAGACTGTTGACCTGCACGCCACGCCTCCTTTCTGTTTCAGCCATTGCAATGCTTCCCCCTTGCTTTTTTAAATGATAATGATTATCATACTCAAATCTTGCAAGAATGATTATCATTCTTAAAAAGAATCCAACAAGATTGCCCAAAAGGTATGTGAGGAAACAAAACAATGTCAAAATCTGCGCGGTATCTACCCCCCAGTGTCATGGGGAGCTTAGGGACTCTCCTGTTGGGATTAGGCAGTGGTGCGACTCCTTTGGAAGGCTACGTGAGCGCCTTCTCCCCCCTTCCCGTCTTCGCTCAAAATCTTGAGGATGTCACCCTCAACAGCGCCCCCATGAGCCAAATTAACTCCGTTTCCGGGTTGCGGGATGTCTCCCCGGGGGACTGGGCATTTAGTGCCTTACAGGGCCTCATAGAGCGTTATGGGTGCTTAGTGGGCTATCCAGACGGCACCTTCCGAGGCGAACGCCCCCTGAGTCGTTACGAATTCGCCGCCGGATTAAACGCTTGCCTTGAACAAATCCAGCGCATTCTTGCCGCATCCACCTCCGATTTTGTCACCCGCGAAGACCTAAACACTTTAGAACGCCTACTCAAAGAATTTGAAGGGGAACTGGTGACACTGGGTACCCGCGTTGATCACCTCGAAAGCCGAACCGCCTTCTTAGAAGATAATCAATTTTCCACCACCACCAAACTGAGAGGAGAAGCCATTTTTGCCCTCACCGATGTCCTCACCGGAAGCGGCACCACCTCCACCTTTCCCGCCATTTTCGGCCGTACCGGACAAATCAACGTCCCCACCCCCACCCAAAACCCCATCTTTGGCAACCGAGTTCGTCTCGACTTCCTCACCAGCTTTTCCGGCCAAGATGAACTGAAAATCCGCTTTACCAGTGGCAACCTGCTTCACCCCAACCGTCCCGTCGGTCCGGTGGACCCCGGACAGCCTCGGGGTTTACGCTATGGGCCATCTCCCCTGCGCGGTTTTCAGGGGGGTTCTGACTTTTCCCCCGAAGGACAACAAACCTTTAACAACATTGGCTCCCTACCCGGTAACAACACCCTCGGCCTAACCCAACTCAGCTATAAATTCCCCCTCAGCCAGCGAACCCAACTGGTCATCATGGGATTTGGAGGAGAACATCATGATTATGTCCCCACCACCTTCAGCTTTTGGGATGATGATAACGGCGGCACCGGCTCCCTTTCCCTCTTTGGACAACGCAGCGCCATTTATAACTTTGAAGGAGCCGGATTAGGATTCACCCATCACTTTAGCGATCGCCTGAGTTTCAGCGCCGGATACCTCGCCAGCTATGCCAACGACCCCACCCGTCCCCAACCCGATAATCCCTTTACTGGGGGACTCTTCGACGGTCGTTATTCCACCCTTGCTCAACTCACCGTTCAACCCAGTGACAACTTTTCTTTCGGATTAACCTATAGCTACAGTCGCCACAGCGTTGGCGGTCCCGTAGCCAGTTTACCCATCTTTTTTGGCGACCAAGGCACCACCCTCGCCAACTTCCCCGTCGTTCCCAGCCAAGAATCACGGGTCAGTTCCTACGGAATCGGAGCATTATGGGAAATTAGCCCCAAATTTGCCATTAACGGCTGGTTTGCCTACAACCGCGTCAACACCTCCCGGGGAACCCTGCCCCTTTTCTTCGGCAATACCCCCTATTCCGGCAGTTCCGCCGATATTCTCACCTATGGCGTTTCCCTCGCCTTTCCTGACTTAGGCGGCCCCGGTCACCTAGGCGGCTTAGTGGTCGGCGCTTCCCCCTACGCCACCCGCGCCAAAGTCCCAGAACCCTTCCGCACCGGGAACAATTGGTTCGGCTCTAATTTGGGTGAAGATTTTACCGATTTAATTGCTGGGAATACCGTACCTTGGCATATTGAGGGGTTTTACCGTTACAAAATGACCGACCAGATTTTTATTACCCCCGGTCTAATTTGGCTGACGGCCCCCAATCAAACCTCTCGCAACCCTAGTGTTCTCATTGGTACGTTGAGACTAACCTTTCTGTTTTAAGTTGAATCAGGAAGCCCCATCCTCGCCAACGGCAGGGTGGGGTAGTTCACCCCCGATTCCCCATTCCCTGACCTTGACCAGAGGAAATACAGGCTGAACTTGTCAACCTTGGCCATTATCTTGGTAGGGTGTTGTATCCTCTCAGGAAAAAAGGGGTCAAGATGGGACAAAGGATGCGGTTAAAACTGACGATTCGGGGATTGGTGCAAGGGGTGGGATTTCGACCGTTTATCTATCGACTGGCGACGGAGTTGGGGCTGGGGGGATGGGTGAATAATTCGGCGGCTGGGGTGTTTGTGGAGGTGGAGGGGACGGAGTTACAGTTAAAGGAGTTTCGGCGGCGTTTGGAGGGGGAAAAACCCGGGCGATCGCGTATTGATGAACTAGAAACCCTAACCTTAGACCCCCTAGGCTATGCCGACTTTACCATTCGCCCCAGTGTCACGGGAGAAAAAACCGCCCTAGTGTTACCGGATTTAGCCACTTGTCCCGACTGTTTGGCGGAAGTTTTTGACCCCCAGAATCGCCGCTTTCACTACCCTTTTACCAACTGTACCCACTGTGGTCCCCGTTATACCATTATCCGGGGCTTACCCTACGACCGCCCCCAGACGACCATGGTCGGATTCCCCATGTGTCCTGACTGTGAGGCTGAATATCACGATCCCAGCGATCGCCGTTTCCACGCCCAACCCAATGCTTGTCCCCGTTGTGGCCCCCAATTAGCCTTTTGGACTCGGCAGGGAGAAGCAACGGCCCAAGGGGAGGCCGCCCTACAACAGGCTATCATTGCCCTCCAAGAGGGGCAAATTCTCGCCGTCAAGGGCTTGGGGGGATTCCACCTGATGGCCGATGCCCAAAATGCCCAAGCTGTCGCCCAGTTAAGACAACGGAAACGACGACCCGATAAGCCTTTTGCGGTCATGTATCCCTCTCTCTCCGCCGTCAAAGCCCACTGTTGGGTATCTCCCCTTGAAGCCGAGTTATTACAATCCCCTGAAGCCCCCATCGTACTCTTGAGGAAACGCCCCCAGCAGCCCCTTGTGGAGGCGGTAGCCCCCTTGAACCCCAATTTAGGGGTTATGTTGCCTTACACCCCCCTCCATCATCTGCTCTTGCAGGGGGTGAATCGCCCTCTGGTGGCAACGAGTGGCAATTTAGCCAATGAACCCATCTGCACCGATGAAGGGGAAGCCGTGCAGCGTTTGGGGGGCATTGCTGATGTCTTTTTAGTCCACAATCGCCCCATTGTGCGGGCGGTGGATGATTCAGTAGTACGAGAAATGGCGGGACAAGGGGTCATTTTACGGCGGGCGAGAGGTTACGCCCCTCTCCCTATCCCTACCCGCTTCCCTGGGGCTTCTGAGGCGAAAATCCTAGGAGTGGGAGCGCATTTAAAGAATACTGTGGCTGTCTGTGTGCGAGATCAGGTGTTTTTAAGTCAACATATCGGCGATTTGGAGACTCCCCAAGCTTATGGGGCCTTTACGGAGGTGATTGAGAGTTTTCAGCGCCTTTATGAGTTTACCCCAGACCGGGTGATCTGTGATTTGCACCCGGATTATCTGTCCAGTCAGTATGCTCGCCATCAGGGTTTACCGTGGCAGGGGATACAACACCATTTTGCCCATATTTGGGCGGTGTTGGCGGAACATAATCTCTGGGATCAAAGACTGTTGGGGGTGGCTTGGGATGGCACGGGATACGGCCTAGATGGCACTATTTGGGGGGGGGAATTTTTGGGTTTTACTCCACCCCACCATCTCACTCGGATGGCTCATTTACGGTCTTTTCCCTTGCCGGGGGGCGATCGCGCTATTCGAGAACCCCGCCGTAGTGCCTTGGGGTTACTATACGCCATCTGGGGAGCAGATTTATGGCAAAATCCCGCCTATCTTCCCTATTTAGAGCCTTTTTCTCCTTCAGAACGGTCTATCCTCGCCACCAGCCTAGAAAAGGGCTTAAATTGTCCCCTAACCTCCAGTATGGGCCGTTTATTTGACGGGGTAGCTTCTCTCACCCAACTTTGTCAAAAGGCTAGTTTTGAAGGACAAGGAGCCATGCAATTAGAGTTTATCCTACCCGAACACCCCAGCCCGGCGGCTTATCCCTTGCCCCTCTCTCATGCCCCTACTTTACAATTAGACTGGCATCCCCTGATTTTGGCTCTCTTGCAGGATTTAAAGCTTAATATTCCCTTAAGTGAGGTCAGCGCCAAGTTTCACAATAGTTTAATAGACAGTATTGGGGCGATCGCACAACAAATAGGAGTGCAGTCTATTGTTTTAAGTGGGGGGTGTTTTCAGAATAAATATTTACTCGAAACGGGGGTAACTCGCTTAAATGAGCAAGGGTTTCAAGTCTATTTTCCCGTAGTTTGTCCTCCCAATGATGGCGGAATTGCCTTTGGTCAAATTGTGGCTGCCCGTTTTTCTTCAATCATCAATGATTAGTAATGATCATCGGTAATGATCATCAGTAATGATCAATGGAAGTGTGGGAGCTATCCCCCTTCCAACAGTGAACAGCAATCCATTCCCCATTCCCTTAAAACTTATACAAGGAGCTTATTTTATGTGTCTCGCCATTCCCGGAAAAGTGGTCAGCATTCAAGGTGATGATCCCCTCATGCGCGTAGGTAAAGTTAGCTTTGGTGGGGTGATTAAAGAAGTCAGTTTAGCCTATGTTCCTGATGTTGAAATTGGGCAGTATGTGGTTGTTCATGTAGGTTTTGCATTAAGTATTGTAGATGAAGAAGAAGCCCAAGAGACTCTATCCTATTTAGAACAACTAGAAATCACCGTTTAACAGTCCCCGCCCTTCCCTAAACAGGGCTTTCATGCTCCCGCATTATTTTGTACCCGTGAACCCTTAGTCAGTAATGTATAGCGTTCCCATTTGGGTTTTGTAATCCACAAGGGAAAGCAAAGGGAACACCGGATCTGACCGAAAATTTGGGCACAAGCCCCGTCCTTTAGCGAAGCGGAGGGCGGCTTTTTATGGAATGGGTTGTCAATTTCTTGTTTGTGTGTTATTATTTTGATACAAGCTAAAACAGTATCAAATGTTT
>NZ_JAIHOM010000096.1 GCF_026130165.1 Spirulina subsalsa FACHB-351
ATGTGCCAAAAAATTAGCTATGTACACTGGTTTAAAGAGCTAGTCCCACCTGGTTAAATTTACCTCTTGACAGGGTTACTATGTCCATTTTTACCTAGTTCATAAGTACCGATTCAACACTTCTGGCTCGTTATATAATTGCTCAAGATAGAGGAAAATTTGTCCGAACCAAGTCTGGATATCTATCTATTGCCCATAAAGTTTTTTCAAAAATTAACGCTAGCATTAGACATAACTTATTAAGAATCCCTTATACTCACTTGATTCTTGTATGCACTAAATGAAAATTCCATTTAATCAACCCTTCACGACTGGCCATGAGTTCAAGTATATTCAGCAAGCAATTTCTAATGGGATTCTTTCTGGGAATGGTAAGTTTACCAAGCAATGCCAAAAATGGTTAGAAAACTATAGTGGTTGTCATAAAGCTCTACTCACTCACTCTTGTACAGCCGCTCTAGAAATGGCTGCTATCTTAGCAGATATTCAGCCAGGAGACGAAGTAATTATGCCATCTTACACATTTGTCTCCACAGCTAATGCCTTCGTCCTTCGCGGTGGCATTCCGGTATTCGTTGATATCCGCCCCGATACACTGAATATTGACGAAACTAAAATCGAAGCGGCGATTACCCCTAAAACCAAAGCTATTGTTCCTGTCCAT
Source organism: Spirulina subsalsa FACHB-351 (assembly GCF_026130165.1). Lineage (GTDB taxonomy): Bacteria > Cyanobacteriota > Cyanobacteriia > Cyanobacteriales > Spirulinaceae > Spirulina_A > Spirulina_A subsalsa_A. The sequence continues at coordinate 665 of NZ_JAIHOM010000096.1, forward strand.
TATGCAGGAGTTCCCTGTGAAATGGATACTATTATGGCAATTGCAAAACGCCATAATCTCTGGGTGATAGAGGATGCAGCCCAAGGCATAATGTCCACCTATAAGGGAAAACCTTTGGGAAGTTTTGGACATCTTGCTGCCCTCAGTTTTCATGAAACAAAAAATATAATCTGTGGTGAAGGAGGAGCATTACTGGTAAACTACCCAGCATGGAGCGATCGAGCAGAGGTTATCTGGGAAAAAGGAACGAATCGCACTCAATACTTTAAAGGTCAAGTTGATAAATATACCTGGGTCGATATTGGCTCATCTTATCTACCCAGTGAAATCAATGCTGCTTTTTTGTGGGCGCAAATGGAACAAGCAGAAACAATTACAGAGAAGAGACTGAGAGTTTGGCAAACTTATCATGAATCTCTAACTTATCTCGAATTAGCAAAAAAAATTCGTCGTCCTGTTGTTCCTTCAAGTTGTCGTCACAATGCACATATGTACTATATTTTAGTTAGGGATTTACAGACCCGCATATCAGTCATTGATCAGCTCAAGGAATATAAAATTAACACGGTTTTTCACTATGTACCTTTACACAATTCTCCTGCGGGTAAAAAGTATGCACGTAGTTTTAAAACTTTATCTAACACAGAAGAGTTATCAGAGCGATTATTAAGGTTACCCTTATGGTTGGGTATAGAGGATGAGCACATTAAAAACATTGTTGAAAAACTGGAGTTCCTGTGTTAAATATCATTAAATTCAGAACACTATGGAGTGAGCAATACTTATCCCGAAAACAGTTCCCATGGCTTCTCGCTGCTTTCTTATTTTTACTCTCCTATGGCAGTTCATTATTTTATCTTAATGCTATTTACTGGGATGACTGGGTTTTGTTTAATGTTCACTCAGAATATATCTTGGAAATGTTTGCAGATGCTGGAGCTATTTTTAGTTGGCCAGGGTACTTGCATATATTTTTGTTATTGGTCGGTCCTGAGATTTACAGGCTGCTGACTCTTGTCTTAATGTTCGCATCAGGTTACTTACTATGGCTAATCTTGCGACAAAAATCTTTTCTAAAGACATTAGAAAGTAATCTTATTACTCTTCTCTTTCTAATCCTTCCTCTAAATCCTGCACGCATTTCTTTAATCAACTTCCCCTATACTTTGTGTTATTTCTGCTTTTTTTTAGCTTGGTGGCTGCTACAAAAGCCTAGTTTTAACAAAAAAATTTTATCTCTAGGTATATTCTTTTTTAGTTTTAATATAAATTCCTTTCTAGTATTCTATGTACTACCTGTTATTGATATCTTTTGTAAAACAACCAACTTTTCCTTAAATGTAAAAACGATAAAGTCATTTTTAAAGCAGTATTTTTTATTCTTACTAATTCCTTTTATTTTTTTCTACATCAAAACATCTTATTTTACTCCAAGTGGTTTATACGTAGGCTATAATTCTGTTTCATGGCAAGGAATAAAAAGTAGTTTGGTTGATTTTAGTCCAGCAGTTTTTATTTTTATCCTATGGCTAATTTTTAAGATTTTAGTCAAAAGTTTCGTTACTGAACGAGGGTTAATCATACTTTTCTGTGGTATTATCACACGCCAACTCGCAATTTTTCCTTATTCTGTTGTTGGATTAACACCATCTTTCCAAGACTGGAATTCTAGACATCAACTTCTCATGCCATTGGGAGTTTCTCTGATAGTTTTAGGAACTGTAGCATGGATATCTTATGGGCGAGCATCCAGAGGAGTAATAATAGTTCTACTCTTAAGTAGCATTATCAATCTTTATTTTTCTTATGAATATTATGTGGATTGGGTTAAGCAAGAAAAAGTAATTGAGTTGATTTCAAAATCTGATGAAATCAAAAATGCTCGAACTATTGTCTTTGACGATCAAACCAAAAACTTTAATGCTCGTGGTAGAGTATATCGGTTTTATGAGTACAACGGCTGGCTTAAATCAGCTTTTGGCGATCAAACAAGATTTGGAGTAGACTTAGAAGAAGTTAAATCAAGATCTCCTGATGGAACTTTGTCTTACTACCCAAATGAAGCTTTTACAGAACTATTTAGTGCAGCAAATTATCAACTTAGTTCTCCAGAGATCATTGTAAGTATTATTTGCAGTGATTCTCGACTCAAGGCTTTATTTACAAGAGCAAGATGCTTTTCGTTAAGTATCAATCAATATAAAATGTAAATCCAATTTACCTGAATTTCTGAAAATTAAGATTGCTTACTTTTAAAAAAGAATCAAAGAAAGTTTGTATTCTAACGGGAACTCGTGCTGAGTATGGTTTACTGTATTGGTTAATGAAAGAGGTTGCAAGTGACGATGATTTAGAGTTACATATCATTGCTACAGGGATGCACCTTTCCCCTGAGTTTGGTTTAACTTATCAGCAAATTGAAGCGGATGGTTTCAGCATAGATGCCAAGGTGGAAATGCTGTTGTCCTCTGATACTCCAGTCGGACTTGCTAAGTCAATTGGTTTGGGAGTAATTGGTTTTGCTGATGCGTTGGAACGGCTGAAGCCTGATATTTTGGTGGTGTTGGGCGATCGCTTTGAAATTCTAGCCGCAGCCCAAGCGGCTATGGTAGCTCGCATTCCCATCGCTCATATTCATGGGGGAGAAACCACGGAAGGCGCGTTTGATGAGCAAATTCGCCATGCCATCACTAAATTTGCCCAATGGCATTTTGTTGCAGCGGAACCTTATCGTCAGCGTGTGATTCAATTGGGAGAATCACCCGATCGCGTGTTTAACGTTGGCTCTCCTGGACTAGACCACCTGCAATATATGGACTGGCTCGATCGCCCTACCTTAGAGCAGTCACTAGAGATTAAACTGCGATCGCCCCTCTTCCTGGTGACTTATCATCCTGTCACCCTAAATCAAGAATCTCCGTCAATTGCAATGCAGGAGTTATTAGTTGCTCTAGATAGTTTTCCTGATGCAACTGTAATCCTGACCTATCCCAATGCTGATACAGGGGGGCGGGTTTTGATTAAGCAAATTGATCAATGGGTGACGCATAATCAGCATCGAGCGAAAGCATTTGTTTCTCTTGGTCAACAACGGTATTTAAGTCTCATGGGTGAAGCAGATGTCATTATTGGGAATTCTTCTAGTGGATTGACTGAAGCACCAGCCCTTAAAAAAGCAACAGTTAATATCGGCGATCGCCAAAAGGGTCGTCTCAAGGCTAAATCAGTGATTGATGCACCAGAACGAAGCGCGGATATTATTACAGCGATTCACCAAGCCCTATCCAGTGATTTTCAATCGATGTTACCCTCAGTGAATTCCTTGTATGGAATAGGAAACGCAAGTCAGCAAATCAAAGAAAAACTAAAAGCTGTTACGCTGCAAACCCAAAAATCCTTCTTTGATATTGAGCATAGTTTCTAAAATGTCCACATTTATCATTGCCGAGGCAGGAGTTAATCATAACGGCGATCGCCATCTCGCCAAGCAACTCATTGATATTGCGGCTGATGCGGGAGCCGATGCCGTTAAGTTTCAGACCTTCCAAGCCGATCGGGTTGTCAGTCGCCACGCTCCCAAGGCAGAGTATCAAACTCAAACCACAGATAAAACTGAAAGTCAGTTAGACATGGTTCGGAAATTGGAATTGAGCATCTCTGACCACGAAGTTTTGATTAATCATGCTCAGACACGGGGAATTCAATTTCTTTCCACCCCCTTTGATCTACCGAGCTTGCAGCTTCTCACCCAGCAATTTGGCTTAAAAACAATCAAGATTCCATCGGGGGAAATTACTAACGCCCCTTTTTTGTTAGAAATTTCCCAATCTGCCCAAAATATCATCCTCTCTACGGGTATGAGTACCCTAGCGGAAGTAGAAGCAGCTTTAGGTGTTCTAGCCTTTGGCTTTATCAGTCCAATGGATAAAAGACCCCAGAGGGGAGGCTTTGAACAGGCTTTTGCTTCAGAAGCAGGTCAGCAACAGTTGCGCGATCGCGTCACGCTGCTGCATTGTACGACTGAATATCCTGCCCCTTTTGCAGAAGTAAATTTACGAGCAATGGATACTTTAGCCTCTGCCTTTGGTTTACCCGTGGGTTACTCTGACCATACCCCTGGGATTCATATTTCCCTTGCTGCCGTCGCACGGGGAGCAAAAATTATTGAGAAACATTTTACGAGCGATCGTACTCTCCCTGGCCCTGACCACCAGGCATCCTTAGAACCTCACGAATTAAATCAGCTGGTGCAACAAATTCATGAAATTGAGCAATCATTAGGCGATGGAATCAAGCGCCCCACAGCCTCTGAGTGGAAAAATCGAGATATTGCCCGTAAGAGCTTAGTGGCAGCTCAGGTGATCGCTCTTGGTGAGGTCTTTACAGAAGAAAATTTGACGTGTAAGCGGCCTGGAATAGGATGTTCTCCGTTTAGCTACTGGCAAACGTTAGGACACATAGCTGCTAAACCGTATCCTATTGATGAACCCTTAGATGTCTGAATCTATCTATGTTTTAGGTGCAGGAGGTCATGGGCGAGTTGTGTTAGACGCACTTCTAGCTAACAGAATTCAAGTGACTGGTATTCTTGATGCTAACGCTCAATCTTTCACCCAGGTGTTAAGAGTTCCCATTTTAGGGGGAGATGAATATTTAGATTGTGTAACAATTGCAGAAGCATTTTTAGTAAATGGTTTGGGTGCTAATCCTAAAACATTCCATCGACGAAATATATTTACGGTGATGAAAACACGGGGATTTACATTTAAGTCATTTAAACATCCATCGGCAATTCTGAGCAGTGCTATCAGTAGGGGAGAGGGATGTCAAGTTATGGCTGGAGTCGTTATCCAAGCTGGAGTAACTCTGGAAGACAATGTGGTCATTAACACAAGAGCTAGTATCGATCATGACTGTATGATTAGTTCCCACTCCTTTATCGCGCCTGGGGTAACGTTGTGCGGAAATGTCACAATTGCCTCATCTGCTTTTATTGGAGCAGGTGCAGTCGTAATTCCCAATATTCACATTGGAGAAAATGCAATTGTTGGCGCGGGTGCAGTGGTGACAAAACCTGTTCCAGATGGCTGGATTGTAGCAGGAAATCCTGCGGTTAAGATTGGGGTAAACCAAAGTGTCTGATCGAGTCGAAAAATACACTGAACATAGTTGGCGGAAAGCGTTACTAAATTCACAGACTACACTCCAAACCGCAATTACCAATCTCGAAAATTCAGGCTTACAAATTATTCTAGTTGTAGATACTAATGGTAGTTTAGTGGGAACAATTACAGATGGAGATATTAGGCGAGGTTTACTACGAGGATTAGACCTAAACAGTCCCATTGACTCTATCATTCATCAAGACCCCCTAGTTGTTCCAGCACAGATGAGTCGTGAAACTGTACTACAACTTATGCAGGCTAATGAAATTCATGCACTGCCAATTGTTGATGAAACTAGACAGGTCATCGGACTGCATTCTCTGAACGAATTACTCACTCCTTATCAGCGTCCTAACCTAATGATTATTATGGCAGGAGGAAAGGGAACTCGTTTACATCCTTATACGACGAATTGCCCTAAACCTTTGTTACCTGTTGGGGGTAAGCCTATTTTAGAACATATTATTGAACGGGCTAAAGAAGAAGGATTTCAACATTTTATTTTAGCAGTTCACTATTTAGGTCATATGATTGAAGACTATTTTGGAGATGGTCATGCTTGGCAAATTCAAATTGATTATTTACGGGAAAAACATCCTCTTGGTACAGCAGGAGCGATTAGCCTTCTCCACTTTTCTCCAAAAACTCCCCTAGTTGTTTCCAATGGTGATGTGTTAACTGACATTCGTTATGGAGAAATGGTAGATTTTCACAATCAACATGGCGCAGCAGCAACAATGGCTGTCCGTCTCCATGAGTGGCAAAATCCCTTTGGAGTTGTCAATATTCAGGGAGTTGATATTGTTAGTTTTGAAGAAAAACCCGTTGTTCGTAGTCATGTTAATGCAGGGATTTATGTTCTTAGCCCTACTGCACTGAACGCTTTGGAAAAAGATCAATATTGTGATATGCCCACGTTATTTAGTCGTTTAAAAGAACGCGGTGAGCGAACTATTGTTTATCCAATGCACGAGCCTTGGTTAGATGTAGGGAGAGTCGAAGAATTAAATAAAGCACAGCAAGAGTGGAACAATCACCTAACTTCAAAATTTTAGTTGTCGGATATGGTTCAATTGGGCAGCGTCATACTCGGGTACTTCAAGAACTAGGATATCCAGTTGCTATTGTTAGTCGCCATTCAAGAAACTATTCACCTTGCTATCCTAACTTGGAAGAAGCTCTACTTGACTGGAATCCAGATTATGTCGTGATCGCCAACCGTACTAATGAGCATTATCGGTCTTTAGCAATTTTGGCTGAAAAGCAATTTAAGGGTCGAGTTTTAATTGAAAAACCCCTATTTGCAAAATACATTGACGTTCCTCAGCATCAATTTGCCCATGTGGCAGTAGCTTATAATTTACGATTCCATCCTTTATTACAGCAGTTAAAATCAATCATTACAAACTCACCAAAAGTTATCTCTGTTCATATTTATACTGGTTCTTATTTGCCAAATTGGCGTTCAACTACTGACTACCGTCAAAGCTATTCTGCTTTGACAGAACAAGGAGGTGGCGTTCTAAGGGATTTAAGTCATGAATTAGACTATGTACAGTGGATATTTGGTGACTGGAAACGATTAACAGCTATAGGTGGAAAATTTAGTGATTTAGCGATTACGAGTGATGATGTGTATTCTATACTGATGGAAACTGAAAAGGCTTTTTTGGTTTCAATTCACATGAATTATTTAGATAAAATTCCGCGTCGAGAAATAATTGTCAATGTTTCAGATCAGACAATTCAAGTTGATCTCATCAATAACTCAATAACTATTGATGGTCATAAAAACGTGATTAATCATAACCGAGATGCAACCTATATTGCAGAGCATCAAGCTATGATAGTAGGGCATAGAAGTATACTATGTACTCTGAAAGAAGCGAGTCAAACTCTAGAAACTATTGAAATGGCTGAAAAAGCAGCCACTTTAAATACTTGGATTCAACAATGAAACGAATTTGTACAATATGCGCTCGGGGAGGATCAAAAGGAGTCAAAAATAAAAATATTCGTCAGATTGCTGGGAAACCCTTAATTGCTTACACTTTAGAACAAGCCCAAGTTTCTCAACTATTTGAAGTCATTGCAGTCAGTAGTGACTCTCCAGAAATTCTAGATATTGCTCACTCTTATGGTATTAATGTTTTGATTCAACGTCCTTCAGAGTTAGCAACCGACGAAGCTCCTAAACTACCTGTTATTCGTCATTGTGTTGAACAAGTCGAAAAAAATCTTAACGAAAAGTTTGATATTGTTGTTGACCTTGATGCAACTTCTCCTCTCCGCTTGCCAGAGGATATTCAAGAAGCCGTTCATCAGTTAGAATCTAAAAAATTAGGAAATATTATTACAGGAAGTCCGGCAAGACGTTCACCCTATTTTAATCTTGTCGAATTGAAAGATAATGGAGTAGTTCAATTAGTGAGACCTCATAGCACAGCTATTGTTCGTCGTCAAGATGCTCCTCCTTGTTTCGATATGAATGCTTCTATTTATGTCTGGCAGCGAGATGTATTATTCAACAGTTCAACTCTCTTTAACCCAGATACTCAACTATTTGTCATGCCACAATCTCGTTCAATTGATATTGATAGTGAGTTGGATTTTGAAGTTGTTGAGTTTTTGCTAAAAAAACATCATGATGTATGAATAAAAAGTCTTTTCGAGACTCATTTAATCTATCTAATAAAGTTGCTATTGTAACAGGAGGCGCAGGTATTTTAGGTCGTCATTTTTGTGCCGGATTAGCTGAGTCAGGTGCTAAAGTTGTTGTTGTGGATATTCAAGAACCTAAAGCTAAAGACCTAGCTCAAGAACTGAGTCAGAGATACAAAACAAAAGCCATCGGTATAGGTTGTGATGTATCTCAACCTGAGTCAGTAAACCAAATGATTTCTGCGGTTCTGTCGGAATTTGGAGAAATTCATATTCTCCATAACAATGCGGCGGCTAAATCTGATGATTTAGATGCCTTCTTTGCTCCTTTTGAACAATATAGTCTTGACCAATGGCGTACAATAATGTCAGTTAACCTAGATGGCATTTTTTTAGTGGCTCAAGCTGTAGGTAAGCAGATGATTCGACAAGGTAAAGGAGGTAGTGTAATTCAAACCGCTTCTGTTTATGGAGTAATCGCACCTGACCAGCGCATTTATGAAGGGTCACTTTATCTCGAACGCCAAATTAATACACCAGCGGTCTACAGTGCATCTAAAGCGGGTGTTATTGGTCTAACTCAATACCTATCAACCTATTGGGCAAAATATGGAATTCGAGTAAATACATTAACTCCAGGAGGTGTAGAAAGCGGACAAAATGACGAATTCAAACGTCGCTACTCAAATCGTGTTCCTTTAAACCGTATGGCCCACGCTGAAGAAATGGTAGGGGCTTTACTATATCTTGCTTCAGATGCCTCAAGTTATGTCACGGGTCAGAATATTATTGTTGATGGTGGATTGACGGCTTGGTAGAGATTATTATGCAAAGTTGTCAATCAAAACGTACTTTTTAAAGACACATGGTAACTGATCTAAACAAAAAAGTTTTCTGGTGTAAAAACTGCCTCAATATGTCCACACGTCCGCGTATTTCTTTCGACGAAAGAGGATGGTGCAATGCCTGTCAGTGGATGGAAGAAAAGCAGGTAATGGATTGGAGTGTTAGAAAACGAGAGCTACAGAACATTTTAAATCGCTATAGATCTAAAACCGGTGGTTTCGATTGTCTTGTTCCTGTAAGTGGAGGTAAGGATGGCTCTTATGTTTCCTATCAACTCAAGCACAAGTATGGAATGAATCCCCTAGCTGTTACAGTCACTCCTGCCTTATCTCTTGAGCTAGGAAACAGAAATCTCAGAAACTATATTGAAAGTGGATACAATCATATTCAAATCAGCCCTGATGCTCATGCAATGTCTGTACTCAATCGACAGGGATTTATTGAAAAAGGATTCCCCTACTTTGGGTGGCTAATAGCTATCCAAGCTGCTGTTGTTCGTCTCGCCATTCATCTCAACATCCCCTTGCTCTTCTATGGAGAAGATGGAGAAGTTGAATATGGTGGTTCAACTGAATCTAAGAACCGTCCTATGTATGATATTCATTACATGAAAAGGATCTACTTAGAAGGAGGGTATGAACAAGTTTTACGTTCTTCTGGATTATCTGATTCAGAATTATACTTTTTTCTATTTCCGACTGATGAAGAACTGGAAAGTAAAGAGTTAAATATTACACATTGGTCTTATTTTGAATCTTGGGATCCTTATCGAAATTATCTGACGGCGAAAGAACACTGTGGTTTAGAGGAAGCCACAGAAAATAATGCTGGAACATTTACAAATTTTGCTCAAAATGACCAAGCCTTGTATGCTCTTCACACTTACATGATGTATCTTAAGTTTGGTTTTGGACGAGCTACCCAAGATGCTGGAATTGAAATTAGGCGAGGTGCGATGACTCGTGAGCAAGCAGTTAACCTTGTACAATTATATGATGGACATTATCCAGAAGAGTTCATCCCAGATTACTTAGAATATTACCAAATGACTCAACAAGAGTTTGATGATGTACTGGATAAGTGGGCTAATCGATATCTATTTGAAAAAGTGAATAATCGTTGGACTCCAAAGTTTACGATTGAATAAGTTTTGAAGCAACCGGACTAAGCTAACATGAAACAAAATATTATAGTTATAGATTATGGAGCAGGTAATCTTTGGTCTGTACTCAATGCTATTCGTTATTTAGGAAGTCAAGCTAGTATTAGTGGCAATCCAGAAGAAATTAGAGGAGCAGAGTGTTTAATTCTCCCCGGAGTGGGTTCTTTTCGTAAGGCAATGGAAACTTTACAGCACTCTAATTTAGCTCAAGCAATTTTAGAAGCAGTTCAACTGCGAGGATGTAAAATTCTGGGAATTTGCTTAGGAATGCAATTATTAGGATCTCATGGTACAGAAGATGGTGACACAGTAGGTCTAGGGTTAATTCCTAATCGAGTAGATAAATTTACTGATCGAGAACTAAGTGGTAATAAAATTCCCCATGTAGGTTTCAACACCGTTAATTTTGCTGAATGTAAAGGACTATTCTCGAATTTTTCTGATGAAGCGGATTTTTACTTTGTCCATTCTTACCGAATGCTTCCTGAAAATTTACAAGCTAGATTAGCCATCTGTCACTATGGAGTTGAATTTGTGGCAGCATTTGAGAAAAATAATATTTGTGGAACTCAATTTCACCCAGAAAAAAGCCAAACTAACGGGTTAATGCTTCTTGATAATTTTCTAAAGCTTTAAAATGTTAAAAAAAAGAATAATTTTTACACTTCTGTATAATGATGGCTTTTTCATGCTCAGTCGTAATTTTCGTCTTCAAAAGGTAGGAAATATTCAGTGGCTACAAAAAAACTATAATTTCTCTCGGATTTCTTTTTGTATTGATGAGTTAATCATTCTCGACGTTTCACGCCAGGAAAGAGATATACCAAAGTTCTGTAACTGTATCAAGACTCTGACTGAAGGCTGTTTCATACCAATTGCTGCTGGCGGTGGAATCAGAACCATTGAACACGCTAAAAGTTTGCTACAATCTGGGGCAGATAAAGTAGTTTTAAATAGTTCCATCTTTAGTAATCTGGGTCTAGTTCAACAAATTGCTCAGGAATTTGGCCGACAATCTATTGTGGCTTCTGTTGATGCAAAACGTTCTGACATGGGTTACACAATTTGGACGAATAATGGTAACATACCACAGGATAGTTTTTTGGGTAATTGGTCATCAAATTTAGCCAATCTGCCAATAGGCGAGCTTTATCTCAACTCTATGGATCGAGATGGTACAGGTCAAGGATATGATTTTGGTATGTTAGACCATTTACCTAAATCCATTACAGTGCCTTTAATCATTGCTGGTGGTGCAGGCAAAGATCAGCATTTAGGCGAAGGCTTATCAGATCATCGAGTTGATGCTGTTGCAACAGCCCACCTTTTCAATTTTGTAGGAGATGGGCTGGTAAAAGCACGCGAGAAGTTGCTGAGTGATAAATACAATTTACCTATTTGGGATGTTGAATTCAATAAATTCAAAAAACTCTATAACTAAAAAACAATTGTAAACTTCAATTTTTAAGAGATAAATAAATGACAGTATTTGACGAGGCTTTATCTTCTATTAAAAACCTTTTTGAAAAAAACAGTCATGATAAATGTAAAAAAGCCTGTGAATTAGTATTATCAATACAATCATCCAACCCGACCGCTTTATACTTTAGTGGTAAATTAAGTGAAGTTTGCGGTGATATTGAGGAAGCGTCCGAATATTATCGTCAATTATCATTAATTTTTCCTTTTAATAATGAGTATATGCAGTTAGCAATACAAACTAACTCAGCCTGTGAGAAAGATGTGTCAATTCTTCAAAATGAAATTGAAAAGTCTAAGGCTTCGATTTTAAATTTTCCTAATCGTCCTTCACTGCGTTATTGTAAGAATAGTTTGGGAGAATTTGCTGTACCATCTCATCCATCTAACGATCAAATTGCGGTAAAAATATGTCAAGGTGAACTTTTTGAACCAGAAATTATTGACATTGCGAAGCAATATATTCAACCTGGTTCAATTGCCATTGATGTAGGTTCAAATCTAGGTCAAATGAGTCTAGTTTTCTCAGCCCTAGTAGGAAAAGAAGGAAAAGTTTATTCAATAGAAGCAGATGATTATCTTCATCACATTCTCAAAGTAAATACACAGCTTAATCAAGCTAAAAATATTATTACACTTTGCAAGGCCGCATGGGAATCTGATGATTGCGATTTATGTTTTCCAATACAAGATTTTGCAGAATATCATTGCTATGGTGCTTATGGTCTTAATCCAAAGTTAACCTCTTCTAGTAGGATGGTTAAAACAATGACCATCGATTCTTTAAAAATTGATAAACCTGTTAGTTTTATGAAAGTTGATGTTCAAGGAGCAGATTTGTTTGCCCTTAGAGGTGCTGTTGAAACTATAAAACGATATCGCTTTCCTATAATTTTTGAGTATGAAGAGGAATTTCAAGAAAAATTCAACACATCTTTTCAAGATTATGTTGATTATGTTGCAAGCATAAATTACAAATTTTTGCGTACAGTTAAAGACATTAATTATATAATTGTCCCTAAATGAGTTATCACGCATTTAAGTCACCAAATTGACGCGCTAAACCCTCTATCTTTTTGACTATTTAGATCATGGAATCATTAAACAGCCTTAAAAATGTTTTATATGTTGATCGAATTTATAGAGCATTACAAACAATTCGTCATCGCCAATACACTGAAAAACATCAAAATACCATAGATTTAAGAACATCGGAACTTCGACTGTTTTCTCAAAATGGAGAGGATGGAGTTTTAGATGCTATTTTAAGAGGATTAAGCAATAGCAATACTTTTTTTGTGGAATTTGGAGTAGGTGACGGATGGTCATGTAACACTCGAATGCTTGCAGAAATTTTCGATTGGTCAGGTTTATACTTAGAGGTTAATGCTGATGATCATCAATTACTGAAGCAGCGTTACTTGCACTCTAAAAAAGTGCAATGTATTAACACATCTGTAACTCCCAACAACATTAATACTCTTTTTGAAGAAAATCATGTTCCAAATGAGTTTGGAGTCTTATCTATTGACATAGATGGTCAAGACTACTGGGTATGGGAAGCTTTAGATGATAAATATCAGCCAGATATTGTTGTTATTGAATTTAATAGCTTTAAAAATCCTCATGAACTTATAGTTGAACAAGTAGGATTGCCATCAGAACTTCCTCTTTCTTTAACATGGGGAGCATCTTTAGGAGCGGTGAAAAGTCTAGGTGAAAAAAAAGGTTATCAATTAGTTCATATTGAAATGGCTGGTGTAAACGCTTTTTTTGTAAAGAAAAATTTACTTAAAGAAAAAGGTTTAACATTTATGGGAATTACCGAAAGATCCCCTAACTTTGGCTTACGGGGCAAAAATCACTCTGATTCTGTTCTGTATGGAGATAAACCGAGAACAGATAGAACAGAAACCAACGTTCTATAAATTTAAAACCGTATTTCACTAACCATTTACTACTTTATTATGAGTTTTACCGAAATTCAATCTTGTCGCATTAGCAATAGTAAAAACTTGATAACAGTTCTTGATTTAGGTTTACAATCACTCACTGGTGTTTTTCCAAAAGAGAAGACAGCAACTGTTACCACTGGTCCCCTGAAGCTAGTGTGGTGTCCTGAAAGTGGTCTCCTACAGCTACAACATACATACGACCTCAATGAAATGTATGGTGATAACTATGGATATCGGTCTGGATTGAATAATTCTATGGTCTCGCACCTCACCCAAAAAGTAAAATATTTACAAAGAATTGTTTCTATTTCACAAGGTGATGTAGTTGTAGATATTGGTAGTAATGATGCAACGTTACTACAAGCCTATAGTAGTTCTGAAATTAAGCGCCTAGGAATTGATCCAACAGGCAAAAAATTCAGCCAGTATTATGGAGATAAAATTGATCTAATTCCAGATTTTTTCACCGCTGATATTTATCGTTCTAAATTTCCCCATCAGAATGCTAAAGTTGTAACATCTATTGCTATGTTTTATGACTTAGATGTTCCCAAAAACTTTGTTCAAGATATCTATAAAATTCTAGCTCATGATGGAATATGGCACTTTGAACAGAGCTATATGCCAACGATGCTCCGTATGAATTCCTATGATACAGTTTGTCATGAACATTTAGAATATTACTCTTTAGGGGTCGTTAAGAAGCTTCTTGAAGACTGCGATCTGAAAGTCGTTGACGTACAGATGAATGCTGTCAACGGTGGTAGTTTTGCTGTAACCGCAGCCCGCAAAGATTCTCCAATCAAAACCAATGATAAACTCATTGACTGGTTACTAGGACAAGAAGAACGGATGGGTTTACATACTCCAAGACCATTCCGTAGTTTTGAAGAGCGAGTTTTTGAACATCGAAAAAATCTTCTTAGCCTTATTCGCGCTTTGAATGAAGATGGAAAAAAAGTGTTAGGTTATGGAGCATCAACCAAAGGCAATGTTCTTTTACAATTTTGCGGACTGACAGAGCAAGATATCCCTTGTATTGCCGAAGTTAACCCTGACAAATTTGGCGCATATACACCAGGCACACATATTCCTATTATCTCAGAAGAAGAAGCCAGAGCCATGAAACCTGATTATCTGTTAGTTCTGCCTTGGCATTTTAAAGACTCTATCATCCAGCGTGAATCAGAGTATTTAGCCAATGGTGGAAAACTAATTTTTCCATTACCAGAAATTGAAATTGTTTAGTCTTAAAAGTGATGAGAGCAATTATAGTAGGGCATAGTGGTCAAGATGGAACTCTTCTCTACCAAAGTCTTCAAGAGCAAGGCTACACAGTTTTAGGCTTTAGTCGATCCTCTATTTGTACTACAGACAACCATTGCTCAAAAGTTAAGCCAAATATCAACGATATTCAATCAATTTATGCGTTAGTTGAAGACTTCAAACCTTCAGAAATTTACTATCTTCCAGCTTACCACACTTCATCAGAATGCTTAGAAGAAAGTTCTATTAAGATATCCTTTGATTTAGCTCAAGAAACTCATGTTACAGGATTGTTGAACTTCCTTTGTGTGATTCGAGACATTATTCCATCATGCAAACTATTTTATGCTTCATCATCACTTATATTCAGTGGAAAAGATGGCGAAGTTCAAGTCGAAACAACTCCCCTCTCACCACAAGGATTTTATGGAATCACTAAAGCACAAGGGATGTGGTTATGCCAAGAGTTTAGAGACAGATTTGGCATTTTTGCTTCAGTTGGAATTCTTTATAATCATGAGTCACACCTTCGACCTCATCACTTCCTATCACAAAAAATCATCCAAGCAGCTATTCGTATAGCATCGGGGTCATCAGAACAACTTGTGGTTGGAGATTTATCAGCAAGAGTTGACTGGGGATATGCTCCAGACTTTATCCAAGGATTCCAGAAGATTCTAAAACTAGAGCAAAGCGGAGACTTTATCATAGCAAGCGGTCGAGCTCACTCAGTTTCTGAGTTTGCTGAAATAACATTTAAATATTTTGGATTAGATTTCACCAATTATATTATAGAAGATAGTTCAATATTAGCAAGACGTTCTCTAACAAAAATTGGCGATCCATCTAAGCTAAAACTGGCGACCAATTGGGAATGTTCCTTTGACTTTATAGACCTTATAAAACAATTAATTAAGGAATCTCAAAATTCAACTATTTCGAGGTAAAAATCTCTTGAAATTTTTAACTAAATGGTATCTTAACGAATTAGTCCCTAGAATAGTATTTATCCCATTCTGGGTATCATGGTTTATTCTATCCGTTGTTCAAGCAGGGCGTTTGATTTTTAAGAAGTCGAAAAACAATCAGGAACATTCAAAGCTCTGTATAGAAGCAGGAATTAAAGGGTGGGAGTCTATTGAATTTAAAGAACTGTATACTTCAGCTTGTGAATATCTTACTATTGAGCAAGTTCATAAAATCGAAGTAACTCCTGATAAAGATTATCTAGTCCAAATCAAAGAAGCCTTAGATAGTACACAACCTACGCATTATCTCTATGATCCTAGAACAGGTAGTCAAAACTGGATGAAAGGTCTTTGGCAATCGTTTAATATTGCGATACTTCTTTGCTGGAGGAAGATTACACCGATTGTATTATTGACGGATCTGGCTTTTAGAACGTGGCGTACTCAAAGTGCAGTTGTGACAGCAAAAACTGGTGTAGTTGTGATCTTTATGTCACCTCGTAAAATTTACCCAATATTTCCGCATAGAAAACTTGTTGGACCGAGTTTAATGCCTTTATCGAAGGCAACACTAAATTTCTTAGACTCTCTACCTGAACATTCAGATCACTCTTCTTCCCATGCCATTTTTACTGGCTCACTCTATGAACCACGTACATCAATTCTAGAAAAAATTAGATATGGATTAGAAAAAAGAGGTCAAGTTCTTGAAATTAAAGGACGTGAATTGGGTTCTCCACGAATATCAGATATTGAGTATTGGGGTAGACTCAAAAATGCAGATTTAGTGTTAACAACAGCTAATCAAATGGAACAGGCCGGAGCAGATTGGATGTGGATTCCAAATCTAGTCTATCGTTATCTTGAAGTGATTGCCTGTGGAACTTTGTTAGTTGCTCCGAATGTACCTGGGGTTTGCCGTTTTTTTCAAGACGGGGAGCATTTTGTTTCCTTTTCTTCTCCTGAAGAAGCTGTTGAAGTCATTGAATATTATCTAATCAACAAAGAAGAACAGCAAAAAATAGCACAACAAGGCAAAAATCGGGCTAAAGCTTTAGTAGAAGGACGATCATTCTGGTTGAGTATTGATGTTGCTCTTGGAAAAAACGCATTAACTTAAATCTTAAATTTCTTCTCTTTATAATAATATGACTTCAGCGATACGTGCTTATTTCCAAGCAGTGGAATTGGAAGCAGATTATGAAGCAATCTATTACGATGTGTTAGATGTAAAAGGCCAGACTCAAGATATACCCCACTTCATTCTTTTGCTGGACTATATCAAAAAGTATCAAATATTGATTGATTTATTTTTACCATTTTGCAAAATATTTTTTGGACTAATAATAGCCCCATTTTATTTTTTGATTCGTGCAGTTTTAATGGCACGATTATTATTAATAAATCAATCACGTATTACTTTAGAAAAAAAATCTAGTGTTTACTTGGCTACATCTAATGGAGAAAACTTAAGATATTTACCTAAAAATTATTTAAACTTTCCTGATCTAATTATAACAACGTCATTTAAAGGGATTATAGATTCAAGTGTTTTACCCAGTACTACCTGTTTATCCTTAACCAATATTTGCGATTTTCAAAAATTGATTAAGGCTTATTGTCTGGCTGTTTTATCAACCTGGAAGTTGACATTTTCAAGCCATCGAAAATATGTGCTGTGGGGATATACAGCATTTGAATGGTATCTAACATTTCTCACGGTATGTTCTATTCATCCTAAAAGAGTATGGATCTCTAATCAAAATGATAGATGGTTAATTTTAGCTACTTCAATTCCAAATGCTAAAGTCAATATAGTTCAGCATGGTCGCTTATTTACATCTCTTGAAAATGGAGATAAGATTTTTTATAGAAGAGAGCAGAAACTAAAGAATATAGACTCTATTTTTGCAGTTGATCTATTATCAGAAAAGTTATTTGGCGAGTACATTGATGTAAATAAGGTGTGCTTCGAGAGAATTAATCCTCGGTTAGCTTCAATGCCTTGGAGACAAACTGCTGCGTATACATTTAAAATTCTAGTGATTGGTGGCTCTCATAAGTTAGGCTTTTTCTTGAAGTTGATGAAAGAAATCTCCCATACATTAAGTGTTCCTTATGATTTGGCAATCCGGCATCACCCTCTTCAAAAGTCAAGAATTAAAGAATTAGATAAAAATACTAATGTCTGGGAACTATCACATTCTGATCCAATCCCAGAAGCTGATTTAGTGGTGTCTTATGGCTCTAGCGTTGACGATCAAATTTATCTAAGCATTGACACCAACTTTGTAACTTACCAGTGGAGTGATTGTATCGATGTTCATCAAATTGCTCTTCGAGTCAAAGATACATTAACTAACATCAATCGTTTAATCTAAATTACTCATGAAACGTATTCTTTTATTAGATGTTCTTCTTACCCAAACCATTTAGAGATATTTTTTCACTGGGATTAAGCTCAGTTGTATCCCGTGCTATCCTGTTTATTCGTGAGAGCTTTCTCGCTGCTTCACTCGGTCCGAATAGTTATGGTATTTGGGTTCAGATAATAGTTATTCTGAATTACTCACTCCATTTACCTCTAGGATATCAACATATTCTAAGTCGTGATGTCCCTTTTTACCGAGGACGGAATGATAATGACTCAGCTTCTGATATCATTATTTCAGCCTTCTGGGTAACTATTATTACCGCAGTTATTGCATCTCTTACCTTAATTGCTTTGATAGCAACTAAAAGGTTATTTTCCTTATCACTTCAAAATGCAATAGTTTTGGGTTTAGTAATTATTGCTCAACAATACAATGGATTTCAATCAATTACCCTGAGAGCTTATGAGAAATTCTCTTATTTTTCTATAGGATTAACATTGATAGGATGCTTTAGTTTTTTAGGAGCTATACTCTTTTCTAACAAGATGGGTGCTTCTGGAGCATTAATTGGTCAAGGCATTGCTCTTGTTTTAATTAGTTTTTGGTGGTTTAACTATCTGCCCAAGAATATAAATATACGTTTACCTATTCAAAAAGTTGCCCGAAATATTTTCATTTTATGGTCTACAGCAGTGCCATTATTTATTGGCGGATTAGCCAATTTTTTGGTTACTTCATTAGATCGATTAATAGCATCTTTAGCTTACTCTAGTATTGATATTGGATATTATGGATTTGCTTTTGCTTTAACACAATCAATTCACTTAGTAACAATTCCAGTTGCACAAGCTTTTCATCCAAGAATGATGAGGGTTTATGGTCAAGAAAAGAACTTAAGTTCTTTGCTGCCTTATCTTAAAATATTCATGGATTTTCTACCGATTACTATACTAATTACTTTAGGATTTATCGGTATTGCCGCATCTTTTGCCATTCCATTATGGCTTCCAGAATACGAAAAATCCATTCCAATACTCAACATACTAATCATCGCAGCTGCTCCTCTTGCAATTGCAGGAGGTTCTCAAACAATTCTTGTTGCTCTTCAAAAAGAAAAGCTGGTTATGTGGTCTACCGTAATTGCTCTTGGATTACAAAGTTTAGTTTATGGAGGATGTATCTTATTAGATTTTGATATAAAAGGATTGGCTTGGGCAGTTGTTATATCTTTTACTTTGTTTGGATTATGGTTTGCTTATTTTTCAATTTATAGTTTATATCAATCTAATCGAAAGACTTTATTGATGATGACTTATTTGTTTGGAGTAATTTTAATTTATTCTGCATTTTTTATGTTGCTAATTGAAATCGAATGGATAAAAAAACAGTTATTTTTATCCTTTCTATGGAAGATATTAGTTTGGACTGTCTTAGCAACACCAATAATACTATTGTGGTTTCCAAAAATTAAGTTTCTTCTCGGTCAAGAATCGGCAAATAGATAAGATATATTTTTTAATATGAATATTTTATGAACCAGAAGTGTTGAATCGGTACTTATGAACTAGGTAAAAATGGACATAGTAACCCTGTCAAGAGGTAAATTTAACCAGGTGGGACTAGCTCTTTAAACCAGTGTACATAGCTAATTTTTTGGCACAT
>NZ_JAIHOM010000097.1 GCF_026130165.1 Spirulina subsalsa FACHB-351
ACGGTAGGGCATACCGGATCTAAAGCTTGGGGAGATTTGCCCTCTAGCCTGGTTGGAGCAATCCTGCTAGGTTATGGCGAGTCTGTGAACCAAGAATCCTCGTGCCTTTAGGCCGAGGAGTGTCAACCCCTTGATTTGATCTTAAAGCGTCCCCAGTCACACGGCAAATGCGCCAATCGGGGAGGACTTGCGCCCCCATTTTCCGATAAAACGCGATCGCCGACTCATTCCAGTTCAACACACTCCACTCCAACCGTCCCGCCCCCCGTTGCGCCGCTAACTGTGCCACCGCCCGTAATAACGCCGTGCCAATCCCCTGACGACGATAATCCGGTAAAATGAACAAATCCTCCAAATAAATCCCCGGTTGGGTTAAAAACGTGGAATAGTTGGGGAAAAACAGCGCAAACCCTACCACTTTCCCCTCCCATTCTGCCAGTAACGTTTCCCCATAGGGGCGATCGCCAAATAAATGCTCCCCCAACGCCTCCTCACTCCCCACCACCTCATGAGACAACTGTTCATACTCCGCCAAAGCCCGAATCAAGGAAAAAATCACCGGAACATCCGCAGAAGTCCCAGGACGAATGTTTAATGGAATCATGGATTAACCCCCTTAGTAACCGAAACAATGACCATTTCTATTGCTCATCTTGGACCCACAGGAACCTATAGTGAAGCCGCCGCGATCGCCTATGCCCATTGGCTCACCCGCACCACAGGTCAATCCTGCTTGCTCTGTCCCTATGCCAATATAGCCCAAACCCTACAAGCCGTTGCCGACCAACAAACCCTCCTCGGAGTCGTCCCCATTGAAAACTCCATTCAGGGCAGCGTTGCCGTCACCCTAGACACCCTCTGGAAACTCGACACCCTCCAAATCCAAAAAGCCCTCATCTTGCCCGTCTCCCACGCCCTCATCTCCATCAGTTCCAACCTAGCTGACATCAAAACCGTTTACTCCCATCCCCAAGCCCTCGCTCAATGTCGCCAATGGTTAGATCAACATCTCCCCCTCGTCCAACTCATCGCCACCAACTCCACCACCGAAGCCCTGGAAAACCTCCCCCAAAACCCCCACGCCGCCGCCATCTCCTCCCAACGAGCCGCCCAACTTTATCAACTGCCCATCCTAGTCGCCGATATCAACGACTACCCCGATAACTGTACCCGTTTCTGGGTCGTAGGTCTGACCCCCACCCACCAAGGCAGCCATCTGTCCCTCGCCTTCAGCACCGCCGCCAATGTCCCAGGAGCCCTCATGAAACCCCTGCAAGTCTTTGCCGAGCGCAACATTAACATGAGTCGTATTGAATCGCGACCCACCAAACGCTCCCTCGGGGAATATCTCTTTTTCATTGACCTTGAAGGCAGCCAAGCCGACGAACCCCTACAAAGCGCCCTCGCTGAACTCCCCCAACACACCGCCATTCTGAAAATTTTGGGCAACTATTCCGTCTTCACCATTCGCCAAGGGGAAATCATAGAAGCCTAACTTAAAACATCTTTCAATGCCGTGCGGGCCGCTAAATGATTACGAGTGGAGGTCAAAATTTCAGATTCTCGCTTTAACCGTTCAGCCGTGCTTTGCATTTCTAACAACAGTTGTTGTTCTCCGGCCACCCCATACAAATTGCTTGCCACCCAGTACGATAATTCTAGGGGCAAGCTTGGTAAATCTTCGGGTAATTCAATTTGTTGATCCGTTAACTTGGCGGAAAGATGAACCACATCGCGCAGCAACTGCTCAACTTCCGTTGCCGTCGGTCGTAAATCTTGGTCAGTGGGATGGTCTTCAATCCACTCCACCAAACCCACACGATAGGGTTTCTCTCGCACATATTCCAAGACCCGAAACCGTTGTTGTCCCAAGGTGACAATCTTCATGCGGTCATCGGGAAGCCGTTGGAAATGGATAATTTCTGCACAACAGCCAACCCCAGCAATTTGCCCTTGCACCGGGTCAAACATCAACACCCCAAAACGGCGATCGCTTTCTAGGATCGTATTCATCATGATCCGATAGCGAAACTCAAAAATATGCAAAGGCAAAGGGCGACCCGGAAACAAGACCACATCCGGGAGCGGAAACAAGGGAAGTTCTCTAACAGCGATGGAGGACGAGGATGCCATTTTTATTCCGTCTGACGAATCATGAACTGCTTCCCCTTCACTTTAGCAGTTTCTGGGAAATTCCCCATATCCCTCCCTTGGCCTAAACCCAAAAATCCGGCAGGGAGGCAATGTAGCGTAGCTATCCTGCCATCCCCCACCGGATTTCCCATCAGGAGAACTCCTCCTTACAACTTCACTTCAATATCCACCCCGGCGGGTAAATCTAACTTCATCAAAGCATCAATGGTTTTAGAAGAAGGTTGATAAATATCGATAATGCGGCGATGGGTGCGGGTTTCAAAATGCTCCCGAGAGTCTTTATCCACGTGGGGCGATCGCAATAAACAATAAATTTTACGTTTCGTCGGCAAAGGAATCGGTCCAATTGCCGCCGCATTCGTGCGGTTCGCCGTATCAACAATCTTTTCACAAGACATATCCAGTAAGCGACGGTCAAACGCTTTGAGGCGGATGCGGATTTTTTGTTGTTGTATCGTTGCCATTTTCAGTTTTCAAGGTTCGGGTGAATTAGAACAAGGGTAATCAAAGAGCAGAAAGGAGACTCCTTTCTGCTCCCCAACTCGCTAGAAACCCGCGCACTGACCAACAGGCACAGATTTCTATTTAAAACGCGGACTTATTTGATGATTTTAGAAACCACACCCGCACCAATCGTGCGGCCACCTTCACGAATAGCGAAGCGCATCCCGGTTTCAATCGCAATGGGGCTAATTAACTCCACCGTCATTTTAATCCGGTCCCCCGGCATCACCATTTCCACCGCACCACCATCATCCGCCGTGTAGTCTTGGATAGTTCCAGTCACATCCGTAGTCCGCACATAGAACTGAGGACGATAGTTTTTAAAGAAAGGAGTGTGACGGCCGCCTTCTTCTTTGGTCAGCACATACACTTCCCCTTCAAACTGGGTATGGGGAGTAATCGAACCAGGTTTAGCAATCACCATCCCCCGTTCAATGTCTTCTTTTTTCACACCCCGCAGCAGCAGACCCACATTGTCCCCAGCCATCCCTTGGTCTAGGGTTTTTTGGAACATTTCCACCCCAGTCACCGTAGTGCTGCTGGTGTCTTTAATCCCAATAATTTCCACCGTTTCGCCAACTTTCACGATACCTCGTTCAATCCGACCCGTGGCAACCGTCCCCCGACCAGAAATCGAGAATACGTCCTCAACCGCCATCAAGAAGGGCTTATCAACATCCCGTTCCGGCGTGGGAATATAACCATCCACTTCATCCATTAAAGCGAGGATTTTATCCACCCACTCATCTTCACCCTTAGCGATTTTGGCATTAGCTGTTAAAGCTTCCACCGCTTTGAGCGCAGAACCCGCCACAATGGGAATATTGTCCCCATCAAAATCATAGCTGCTCAGAAGTTCGCGCACTTCCAATTCCACCAGTTCCAGTAACTCTTCGTCGTCCACCATATCTTGCTTATTCAAGAAAACAACAAGGTTAGGAACACCCACTTGGCGAGCTAACAGGATGTGTTCGCGAGTTTGGGGCATCGGGCCATCCGCCGCAGACACCACCAAAATCGCGCCGTCCATTTGAGCCGCCCCAGTGATCATGTTTTTCACATAGTCCGCGTGACCCGGACAGTCCACGTGAGCATAGTGACGATCTTCAGTTTCATACTCCACGTGAGCGGTATTAATCGTAATCCCCCGGGCTTTTTCTTCGGGAGCAGCATCAATATCTGCATATCCGCGAGCTTTAGCTTTCCCTTGAGCCGCTAGAGCCATGGTGATTGCAGCCGTTAATGTGGTCTTACCGTGGTCAACGTGACCGATGGTGCCGATGTTAACGTGGGGTTTAGTCCTTTCAAATTTTGCGCGTGCCATTGTATTGATCGTTCCTTCTTTCGTTCTAGTTATGCGTTCCCTTTGCTTTTAGCAATGATGGCTTCAGACACATGACGAGGTACCTCGTCATAGTGGCTAAACTCCATCGAAAAGATACCGCGTCCTTGAGTCTTGGAGCGGATGTCCGTAGCATAGCCAAACATTTCCGCCAGGGGTACTTTAGCAGAAACTTTGGCAAGGCCGTCTTCGGAATTCATTCCTTCGATTTGGCCACGGCGAGAGTTCAAGTCACCCATCACATCTCCTAAGAAATCTTCAGGGACTTCAACCTCAACCTTCATCATCGGTTCCAGTAAGGCAGGAGAGGCTTTTTCCACCGCATTCCGCAGACCCATTGACCCGGCAATTTTGAAAGCCATTTCGGAAGAGTCTACATCATGGTAAGACCCATCCACTAAGGTGACTTTAACATCAATTAGGGGGTAGCCTGCTAAAATGCCTGTTTCACAAGCTTCTTTAATGCCTTGTTCCACGGCGGGGACGTATTCCCGGGGAATTGCACCACCGACAATCTTAGAAACGAACTCGAAACCTGTGCCTGCTTCTCCCGGTTCGAGGTCAAGAACAACGTGACCATACTGCCCTTTCCCACCACTTTGGCGGATGAATTTGCCTTCGGCGTGGGAGTTTTGGCGAATGGTTTCCCGATAGGCCACTTGGGGTTGTCCCACGTTGGCTTCCACCTTAAATTCTCGTAACATCCGGTCTACGAGAATCTCTAGGTGAAGTTCTCCCATCCCTGCAATCACAGTTTGATTGGTTTCAGGATCGGTGCTAACGCGGAAGGTGGGATCTTCGTCAGAAAGGGATTGCAGGGCTTTGGATAATTTATCCATATCCTGTTTGGTTTTCGGTTCCACCGCCACAGAAATCACAGGCTCAGGAATGAAGAGGGATTCCAGAATGATCGGCTGGTTTTCATCACAGAGGGTATCCCCTGTAATGGTGTCTTTCAAACCAATTGCTGCCCCTAAATCTCCCGCTTGCAGTGCGTCTACTTCAATCCGTTCGTTAGATTTTAAGACGATCAGGCGAGAAATCCGCTCTTTCTTCTCTTTGGTGGAGTTATAGACGTAACTCCCCTTGGTTAAGACCCCAGAATACACCCGCAAGAAGGTCAAGCGACCATAGGGGTCGGCCATAATCTTGAAGGCTAGGGCAGCGAAAGGCTCATCATCACTGGCGGAGCGGGTGGCTTCGGTGTTATCCGGTAAGACCCCTTTAATGGCCGGTACGTCGATGGGAGCGGGGAGATAATCTACCACCGCATCTAACAGGAGTTGAACCCCTTTGTTTTTAAAGGCTGAACCACAGAGAACTGGAACCATGCCGCCTGTGATGGTGCCTTTCCGAATAGCGGCGCGAATTTCGTCTTCGCTCAGTTCTTCTTCGGCTAGGTATTTCTCTAATAGTTCTTCGTCGGTTTCTGCGACGGCTTCTAAGAGTTGAGCGCGGTACTCTTCGGCTAGCTCTCGCACCTCTTCGGGAATCTCACCATCTTCGATTTCCGTCCCGAGATCATTGTTGTAGAGCTTGGCGCGCATCCGCACGAGGTCTACAATCCCTTTGAATTCGTTTTCAGCCCCAATGGGAATTTGAATGGGAACGGCGTGAGCGCGCAGACGGTCTTTCAGTTGCCCATAAACTTTAAAGAAGTTCGCTCCGGTGCGATCCATTTTATTGATGAAGGCAATCCGGGGAACGGTATAACGATCCGCTTGTCGCCAAACGGTTTCGGATTGGGGCTGGACTCCGCCCACGGAACAGAATACGGCGATCACACCATCTAAAACACGCATGGAGCGCTCTACTTCGATGGTGAAATCCACGTGACCGGGTGTATCAATAATATTAATCTTATGGTCGCGCCAACTGGTGCTAATGGCGGCAGCCGTAATGGTAATTCCTCGCTCCCGCTCTTGTTCCATCCAGTCTGTCACGGCGTTTCCGTCGTGAACTTCACCGATTTTATGAACGATTCCAGAATAGAATAGAATCCGCTCTGTTGTTGTTGTTTTGCCCGCATCTATATGGGCGGCGATCCCAATGTTGCGAACTCTCTCTAGCGGGATAGTTCGTGCCACAGCTACTTCCTCCTTCATGTTTTGACCGAGCTTAGTTCTGCCCGGTGTTTTGTTGCCAAACGACTTGTTACCAAGGGACTTGTCACCAAGCGACTTTTTGTTGACGGTATATTTACACTATTTACAATTCTATACTTTTTTTAACTTTTTCAGACATAAGCATCCGAGGGTTGAATCAGCATTTTACAAGTCTCAAGGACTGGCACTGCTCAACGGGAAGGAATGAAGGTCTGAATGCCGCTTGCTTGGTTAATTAGGGTCAGTTTTGAACCCTTAATTAATCGGGTTAATGAATGGAAATCCCTTAATAGCGATAGTGGGCAAAGGCTTTGTTGGCGTCGGCCATGCGGTGGGTTTCTTCCCGCTTACGAATGGCTCCACCTGTCTCGTTGGCGGCATCCATAATTTCGTTGGCGAGTTTGATCGCCATGGTGCGACCAGACCGTTGCCGTGAATATTGAGATAACCAACGTAAGGCTAGGGTCGTGCCACGATTGGGACGAACTTCCATCGGTACTTGATAGGTCGCACCCCCGACCCGACGGGCTTTGACTTCGACCAAGGGGGTGAGGTTGCGGATCGCTTGTTCAAACACTTCGATGGGATCGTTGCCTGTGCGCTCCCCAACGATTTTGAGGGCATCGTAGACGAGGCGGGAGGCGAGGGATTTTTTGCCGTGACGCATGATCCGCCGCACAGTCATGCTAATGAGTCGGCTGTTGTATACGGGATCTGGGGGAACTTCGCGTTTTTTGACTACGGTGCGACGAGACATAAGAAATCAGTAACCTTAATAAATGACGACTTGTTAGTTGAATAAGGGGATGGGCGGGTCAAAATCTTGCAATCTAATTAGGTTTTGCAATCTTTAGGTGCTTCTCTTGTTTGAACCCTCGTGAGATGGGGTGGTTAGGGCGGTTGCTTGGCCCGGAGATGACCTGGGGACTCACCCAAGGGTAGGGGATGGACGGGGGAGCTTTGCGGGGTCGCGGGACTACACGGCTAAATCTAAGGATGGACTCTAAGACCTGATGACTCAGTGAGTTATGGTATCTCAGAGTAATTCAAGCTCTGTTATTCTTTGGGTCGCTTGGTGCCGTATTTGGAACGACCTTGACGACGATCTTTGACCCCAGTTGCGTCTAGGGTGCCACGAATGATGTGGTAACGAACACCGGGGAGGTCTTTGACCCGTCCCCCACGAATTAAAACAACGGAGTGTTCTTGTAGGTTGTGTCCAATGCCGGGAATGTAGGCGGTGACTTCAAAACCGGAGGTTAGACGAACCCGTGCGACTTTCCGCAGGGCGGAGTTCGGTTTTTTGGGGGTGGTGGTGTAAACCCTTGTGCAAACACCCCGACGCTGAGGACATTCTTTTAGGGCGGGTGATTTGGTTTTCTTTTTGGCAACGGAGCGTTCACTCCGAATCAGTTGCTGAATAGTTGGCATGAGTTAAGCTGCTGCCTGTTTACTAGCGATTTTCTCGTTGCATGACAGTCTCCCATCATATCTAAATATGATCAGGTGTGTCAAGGGTTGGGGTTAAGTCTTTAGGAGGAGGGGGAAAAGGAGTGACCACAGCCGCAGGTGTTGGCGGCGTTGGGGTTGTGGAAGCGGAAACCGCCGCCCATGAGGTCTTCGGAGTAGTCGAGGCGGAGGTCTTGAAGGTGGCGATCGCTTTCTGGATCTACGCAAATCTCAATCCCTTGGCTCTCGTAGCGTTGATCCCCGTCTTGTGTGGAGGAAAAGCTCAAATCATAATAGAAACTGGCACAGCCCCCGGGTTTCACTTGTAGGCGCAGAGGAAGGGGGGGGCTGGGGGTGGAGGGGGTTTGTGTGGCTTGTAAGCGTCGGATTTCTTGGGCGGCGGTTGCGGTTAAAGTAATCATGGGCAGAGAACAGAAGGGGGGAAATCCGGGGAGTTGGGAGGGCGTTTTTTGGGTTTTTAATCTAAGCTTTTGATCTAAGCCAAGAAGCCAGGGCGCATAGGGTATCCCCGCGCCCGGTTTTGAGATTTAATAATTGATAATTCGCCCAACTGATTGAATCCCGTGGGGAAAACTAATTCCGCTTGTAGTCGTCTTGGAAGCGAATAATATCATCTTCTCCTAAGTATTCCCCATTTTGGACTTCAATAATCACTAAATTAATTACGCCGGGGTTTTCCAGACGATGGGCGGTACATTGGGGAACGTAGGTGGATTGATTGCTGGTCAAAATTTCCACCTTGTCGCCACAGGTCACTTTAGCGGTGCCGGAGACGACAATCCAGTGTTCACTGCGGTGGTGGTGCATTTGCAGGCTGAGACGATGACCGGGTTTGACTTCGATGCGTTTAATTTTATAGCCTAGGGCATCTTCTAGGACGGTGAAGGATCCCCAAGGCCGTTGGGTGGTGATGTTGTTTTGAGGGGAGGGGGTGGATGTGAGAGGGAAGGGAATGGCTTCTTTGGCTTGAACCATGGGTACTTACTCCAAGTCGCTAAAACTATCGTTGGAATGGGGATAAGTGGCTTGCTGCGTGTAGACGGCGATCGCCGCAGGGGTTTGCCCTATCACGACAATAACAAGGATTTCCTCCCTCTGTCACCTTTTTGAGGGCGAATTTCACAATTTACGGGAATTCTTCATTGAACCCCTCGGTGACTTTAGCGCAACTTTACACAGATTCGGGCCTTGGGATTACTTTTTGGGTGGCGATCGCCCCTGGGTCACACTAGGTTAATGTGCTTTAACAAAATGTTGCGGAATTCCCCTTCCTCGCCAACGGCAGGGTGGGGTAGTTCACAGGCCTAATTTTTCCAAGAAAACCCGAGTTTTAACCACATGACGATTTAAACCTAACGCTTGGGGTGCAATCCCGACGGCTAAACCGACTAATTGGGGCAGATGGAGAATGGGAATATTTAACGACTGTCCCAAAAACTTAGCAATTTCTGGTTGTCGCGAATCTAGATTTAAGTGACAGAGAGGGCAAGGGGTGACTAAACAATCGGCTCCTTGTGCGATCGCCTCCTGTAAATGTCCCCCCGCCATCTGGAATGCCTGTTCTGTCGCATAACTCGACAGAGGCCAGCCACAGCATTGAGTGCGCCCCCGATAATATACCGGACTCGCCCCCACTGCCCGAAACAGATTTTCCATCGACTCTGGTTGATGGGGATCATCAAACGGTAAATATTTCTGCGCTCGCAAGAGATAACACCCATAAAACGCCGCACAGTTTAACCCCGTCAGAGGACGAGTCACCTTGGCCTTCAGAGTCTCCAGACCATAATCCCCCACCAAGGCCCAGAGTAAATGCTTGACCTCCGTTGTCCCCTGATAAGGAGAACACCCTTGTTGGGTCAAAAACTCATTCACCTGCCCCAAATACTCTGGCTGTTTAACCTTCGCTTCCTTCAAACGTTCATCCACATGACCGATTACCCCTTGACAGGTGCTGCAATGGGTCAGTAACGGTAAATTCAGCCCCTCCGCCAAGGCAATATTCCGGGCATTGACCGTATCTTCCAGCAACTGAGAATCTTCCTTATAGGTTCCCGACCCGCAACAAGTCGCCTTCTTCAGTTCCACTAACTCAATCCCTAACACCGTTGTTAGTGCTGCCGTAGATTGATAGAGTTCCCGACAGGCCCCTTGAGCAACACAACCCGGAAAATAAGCGTATCGTAGCGATTGAGGGATAGCTTGAGTTTGTCCAGTCATCAGCCTTTACTATATTAAGCATCAAAAATCTAGGAACAGAAACCCCACCGAGCCGAGCCAGCCAGATGAAGGTTGCCCTCCCCTTCCCATCTTGCCCTAGGGGAGTCACTGGTGGGAAAAACGATCGAAATTCTTTAAGGAAGCTAAGGCGCACAGCGCACCTGGATCTTAAAGCGCTTGGTCTGAGCGCAGACCAAGAGGCGAAGTCTTCCCGCGCCTTCTTTTGATAAAGAAGTGCCAAGCACTGTATTGCAGTGTCCCTCTTTCCGATAAGATGAAGAATGCTGACAATTTTATTATGTCGTAAAAAATCTGAATTCTAACAAAAGGGTTGAGGACACATTAAATGAATCAAGACGTGTTTGAGAAAGTTAAGAAAATCGTCATGGAGCAGTTGGAGATTGACGACGAGGGGAAAATCACCCCCGAAGCCAGTTTTGCCAATGATCTCAATGCCGATTCTCTAGATACGGTAGAACTGGTCATGGCTTTAGAAGAAGAATTTGATATTGAAATTCCCGATGAAGTGGCCGAACAAATTGATACGGTGGGCAAAGCCGTAGACCATATTAGTGATAAGGTAGCGGCCTCCGCCTAAGTCAAGGCTACAGTCAAGGCTACTCCTTGTTGTGTCTTCAGACACCCTTACGCTAGGACAATCCTAACCAAATCTGCACTGTCTCACCCATCTGCATTCTGGGTTCATACGTCCCTATCCATCAAGAGTCATGACAAATTTGCAACGAAACAGAGTTGTTATCACAGGTCTCGGCGCAATCACGCCCATCGGCAACACTCTCGCAGAATACTGGGAGGGGTTAATGATGGGGCGAAACGGGATTGGTGAAATTACTTTCTTTGATGCCTCCAAACACGCCTGTCGTATCGCAGGTGAGGTGAAGGGATTTGACCCCCATCAATACCTAGAACGCAAAGAAGCCAAGCGTATGGATCGCTTCTCGCAATTTGCGGTATCTGCCAGTAAACAAGCACTAGCAGATGCCAAGTTAGTGATTGATGAGTTGAATGCAGAGCGAGTGGGAGTGCTAATTGGGACAGGAGTGGGCGGTCTAAAGGTCATGGAAGACCAACAGGAAATTTATCTCTCTAAAGGACCCTCTCGCTGTAGTCCGTTTATGATTCCTATGATGATCGCCAATATGGCCGCCGGATTGACGGCCATTCATACTGGAGCGAAGGGGCCGAATTCTTGTACTGTAACGGCCTGTGCGGCGGGGTCTAATGCCATTGGCGATGCGTTCCGCTTGGTGCAGAATGGCTATGCTAAGGTGATGATTTGCGGCGGAACAGAGGCGGCCGTTACACCGTTATCTGTGGCGGGTTTTGCTTCGGCTAAGGCCCTATCAACTCGCAATGATCCCGAATTGGCCTGTCGTCCCTTTGATAAGGATCGGGATGGCTTTGTGATGGGGGAAGGCGCGGGAATTTTAATCCTTGAGGAGTTAGAACACGCCCTCGCCCGAGGGGCCAAGATTTACGGGGAAATGGTGGGTTATGGCATGACCTGCGATGCCTACCACATTACCTCTCCGGTGCCGGGGGGACAGGGTGCTACTCGGGCGATGGAGTTGGCGCTGGCCGATGGGGGACTGAAGCCCGAGGATGTGGATTATGTCAATGCCCACGGCACTAGCACTCCGGCTAATGATGTGACGGAAACCCATGCGATTAAGAAGGCGTTGGGAGAACGGGCGAAACAGATTGTCGTCAGTTCTACGAAGTCGATGACGGGGCATCTGTTGGGCGGTTCCGGGGGAATTGAGGCGGTGGCGACGGTGATGGCGATCGCAGAAGATCGAGTTCCGCCCACTATTCACTTAGAAAACCCCGATCCTGAGTGCGATCTCGATTATGTCCCCGGTGAATCTCGGGCTGTTCCGGTGAATGTGGCTTTATCGAATTCCTTTGGTTTTGGCGGTCACAATGTGACCTTAGCCTTTAAAAAATACCTGTGAAGGGTCGAGCTTTGTTAATGCAATGATCTCGTGACCCATGAATTGAGCGTTTTAGTGGAGAATTCCCCCGTTAACTTGACTTCCTCCTGCTTGGTTTTCACAGGTCGGCACAATACATTATAGCCAAGCCGTCTTAGAAGGACGGGGTTTCAGGCCCAAAATTTTCGATGAAAATGCGGCGTTTGTTCTTTGGACTGGTGGTCCTAGGTTTTTTGATCGTCCTCCTGTTGGGATGGGGGCTGAAGTCTGGTTTTTTCGGATCTCCTAGCATTGCCTTGAATCGCCCGGCTCCCTTACCTCAAGATCCTTGGGTGAAGGTGTATATGAACCAAAACCAAGCGCGGGGGGCGGACTATACTGAACCTTACCGCCAAATCACCCGACCGGGGGACGATTTGGAACAGATCATGGTGGAGGCTATCAATCAAGGACAACGGCGGATTGATGTGGCGATTCAGGAGTTCCGCTTACCCCGCTTGGCTCAAGCCTTAGCCCAACGTCGTCAAGGGGGGGTGGAGGTGCGTGTTATTCTCGAAAATCTCTATAGTCGCCCTTGGAGTACCTATAGCGCGGCGGAAATTGAACAACTCGATGAACGGCAACAGAATCGTTATCGGGAGTTTATGGCCTTAGCTGACCAGAATCAAGATGGTCAACTGAGTGTAGAGGAGATTAATCAAGGGGATGCCCTAGTTATCCTGAAAAATGCGGGAATTCCGGTGATTGATGATACCGCAGATGGGAGTAGGGGGAGTGGTCTGATGCACCATAAATTTATTTTGGTGGATGATGCCACAGTGGTTACAGGATCGGCGAATTTCACCACCAGTGGGGTGCATGGGGACTTTTATAATCCCGAAAGTCGGGGCAATGCTAATAATTTAGTGCGGATTAATAGTGAGGCGATCGCGAATTTATTCCGCCAAGAGTTTGATCTCATGTGGGGCGATGGACCCGGAGGACAGCCTGACAGTTTATTTGGCCTCCAAAAACCCTATCGTCCCCCCCAAAGGGTCAAGGTTGGCAACTCCACAATCACGGTACAATTTTCCCCCACTTCTCCCACTCGCCCCTGGACAGAAAGTACCAATGGTTTAATTGGTCAAACCCTACAACAGGCGAGGGATTCGGTTAAGTTGGCTCTGTTTGTTTTTTCGGAACAATTCATTACCAACATTTTAGAGGAACGTTCTCAGGCTAATGTCTCGATTCAAGCCCTCATTGACCCCGGTTTTGCCTATCGCTACTATAGTGAGGCTCTAGATATGATGGGGGTTGCCCTGCTCCACAACTGCCAAGAAGAGGCCAATAATCGACCTTGGGCGAATCCCATTCAAACCGTCGGCATTCCCCTGTTACCCCGTGGGGACAATCTCCATCATAAATTCGGGGTGATGGATGCCCAAACGGTCATTACCGGTTCTCACAATTGGTCAAGGGCGGCGAATCATACCAATGATGAGGTGGTGCTAGTGATTAATAATCCGGTGGTGGCCGCCCACTATGAACGAGAATTTGACCGTCTCTACAGTCGTTCTAATTTGGGTCTACCGCTTTTTGTGCAGGAACGCATCGCTAGGGCAGAGGAAAATTGCCCCTCTCCTCTGCCGGGGGCGGCGACGCCCTCTGTGGGGGGTTTGGTAAATGTTAATAGGGCTTCTCAAGCGGAATTGGAAACCTTACCGGGGATTGGTCCAGCGCTGGCCGGGCGGATTATAGAAGCTCGTCAAGAACAGCCTTTTCGCTCTCTGGAGGATCTCGAACGAGTGCGGGGAATTGGTCCGGTGGTGCGACAAAATTTGGTGGGGAAGGTGACGTGGTAAGGGGTCAGAATAATATAGCGTTTACATTATACAAGGGTTACAAGGGGCTTGAAGTATGATGAGAAATTTCTCTGAGAGTTGATCAATGATTGGGAAACGCTATAGATTATCTGTTCTATCCCTCACAAATCCCAAAAGTGTCGGACAATGGAGAATGGACGTATCACGAGATACAGATTAGGATTTTGGGATGTACGTTTATCGCACCGACACTTTCAATGAGCAGGTTTTAGAAAAGGGGGTGGGGGATCATGTGGATCGCCTCTGTGAAGACCTCAAAACTATGACCTTAGAGCAGGTTCTCGCCCGTTTTGAGCGGGTTTATCCCTATCTGAAGCGTAAGGAGGGCAATTTACGCCTGATTGCCCGGATTCGACGCATTGGGGGGGAACCGGTTCTCTGTTGGTTAAAGGTGTTTCGACGGGGCGATCGCGAATATGAGGAGTTTTTGCGCGATCGCGAAAATTTCGCCAATCATGCCCTAGAAAGTCAAATCAAGGAGGGACACCTCTGGCAATGGTTGAATCAACAAAAGACGGCGACTCTCAATTTACACGCGATCGCTACCCCTCTACCCGATGAGTTACGCCCTTGGCTAGATCGTCCCAGTTTACGCATGGATTTAACGGGGGTGGTGATCTATGAAAGTGAAGTCTGGTTAACGCGCTTCATGACTCCTGAAATTCAAGCCCGGTGGATGACCTTTAATCGCTTAATTGCTGACTTGGCCGATAGTACCGAGAACATGGGAGAGCCTACCTCTTGGCCGGGCATTCAATGTTACCGGGAGGAGAATTGCTGGGTATTTTATCAACAAATTACCACCTTAGACCCCCCAGAACGGAACATTTTGTTTCTTTTGACTCTTTTTGCCCTTTCCCCCAGCCCAGAGGCGATAAACGAGGACTTACAGGCTATTTTTGGCGGGGATACCCCCCCCCAATCTCCCTTAAATTTTGATGAATTAAGTGCGATCGCCCGTCGTGCCTACCCTAGTTATTTATTAGCCGATGAACGCCACTGGTTAGCCATTGAAAAAGACGAAATGGCAAACCTAGCACTCTCCGCCGAAGAAGAGGCTATTTTACACAATGTTTCCACCAGCAAACCCTCTTTACCCCTCTTTTTAAACGGACAAGCGGGCAGTGGTAAATCTACCCTCTTGTTTCATCTTTTTGCCGACTATGCTCACCGCCATTTACGGGAACGTCAACAACAAAAAAGACGACTCTTAGACAAACCCCATCCCCTCTTTTTAGCCTATAATAACCGTCTCTTAAAAGTAGCTCAAGAGCGCGTCATTCCCCTCTTAGCATCCCACCACCGCTTTTTAGCCAAACGAGGTTACTTAGAAGAATTACCCGACATTCGCCCCTTTTTCCAGTCCTTCCGTACCTTCCTACGCAACCTATTACCCTTGGAAGAACGGGATCAATTTAACGACGCTAATTATATCTCATTTCATCAATTTAGGCAACTGTTTTATAAAACTACTTGGCGAGACTATACCCCTGAACAATGTTGGCAAGTGATCCGTACCTTTATTAAAGGGTATCATCTCGATGAACGGGATAGTTATTTAGAACCAGAAGACTATCAAGAAATTCCCAAAAAAGAGCGCACTGTCACCCCAGAACTCTTTCAAGAAATCCATGAAACCGTGTGGAAATGGTATGATCATCATCTCAAAGAAACGGGAAAATGGGATGATCAGGACTTAATTCGCCGGGTGCTTCAACTCAAATGTTATCGGGCAGAATATACGGCTATTTTTTGCGATGAAGCCCAAGATTTCACCCGCTTAGAGTTACAGCTAATTATGCGCCTGTCAGTGCTTTCAGCCTATGATTTAGAACATCAACATATTGAAAGTTTACCCTTTGCTTTTGCGGGAGATCCCCTACAAACCCTTAACCCGACGGGCTTCCGTTGGACCAGTTTAAAGGCTGCTTTTTATAATGAAGTCATTACCACCCTTTCCCCGACGGGACAACTAGACTTAGAAATGAACTTTGCGGAGTTAGAATGTAACTATCGTTCAACTCCGGCCATTGTGGAACTCAATAATTTAATTCAACTGTGGCGACGGGTATTATTTGATTTACCAGAAATTAACCCTCAAAAAGCGAGAAGACATGGCGATTTTCCCATACAAAAACTCATTTTAGGGGAAAATATTTCTCCCGACGAACTGCAAGATTATTTGCAGGATACTATCATCATTGTTCCCTGTGATCAAGGGGGAGAAGCCGACTATATTCAACAGGATTCCTTGTTGTCTAATCTTTGCCATTCTCGTCGTCAACAGAATTTCTCTCCTTGGAATGTTCTCAGTGCCATCACCGCGAAAGGATTGGAATTTAAGCAGGTAATTTTATATAAATTTGGGGAAGCCTGCCATCGAAATGTATGGACAATTCCTGAGAGTCATTCCGAAGAGGTGAAGTTCTTTTTTAATAAACTCTATGTGGCCACCAGTCGAGCAACTGAACGGTTGTTTGTGGTGGATACTCCCCTCGGAGATCAACGACTGTGGCGCTATGGCAGTCATGAGTTAGAATTAGAGCGATTTCTAGCCCGTTTAGCGGATGATGAAGAACGGGAAAAATGGCAGAATCGGGTTTATTTATTTGGGGTGAGTAATGGCATCGCGGCCATGAGTGCGGATAATATTGCTGCTATTGCACTGACTTTTGAAACGGAAGGAATTAATACCGAAAATCCCGATCTAGTCCGTCGCGCACAGGCAGCTTATGAACAAATTGGGGATGAACTTAATGCGTTGTCTTGTGAGGCTTGGGCGTTAAAATTAGAGGAACATTACCTAGAGGCGGGCAAACTATTTCAAGGGGTGGAAAATTGGGGGGAGGCGTGGAATTGTTTCTGGGCCGGAATGCACTGGGATGAGCTTTGGGCGTGGTACAATCACGGGGGAGAGGTTGAGAAAAAAGCGCAAAAGATGCGTCCTCTGGTGGAGTTTTTAGCGACCGATCAACCAGCATTTAAGCAGATTGAAGAGTTTACGGCTTTGTTGTGTCAGGAAGTGGCGGCCAATACCCTCGATAGTCACCGTTTCCAAGCACAATGGCAACTCGCCATTCAAGGCTATGCTCAAGCCATTGAGAGGATTTTAGAGCCTTCTGGGGAGGTGGAACGGGAACAGTGGCAACAGTTTGGAGAGGTTTTAGCCCATTTGGCCACGGGGAAGGATCCCGGAATGTGTGCTTTAGCGGGGGATTGTTTCTATCGGGCGAAAAACTATGAACAAGCGATTCACTGTTGGGATAGGATCGATCAGACAGCAACCTTAGATTATCAACTGGCGAAAGCGGCAATCGTGGGACTTCCTGAGAGTTTAGAATATTGGGCGCACGCTCAACAATTTGGTCATATTTTGACGGCATGGCACGGCGAAAATCAACCCCGTACCCCTGATTGGTTAACCTATGTGGGGCCAGCGTTAGAGTCGAGTCAACTGTGGCTAGAGGCTTTGTTAGTCTATGCGGAGTTGGGGAATCGGGACAAGGTGGGGTTTTGTTTGGAACAGGCGATCGCAGCAGGAGAACACAAAGTCGCCCTTCAGTCGGTGTTATCTGATGAAATAGAGCATCACCAATGGGAAGAGGCGATCGCACTTTTAGAAAAGTACCCCCTCCCCGGAGAGGAACAAGTGGCGTTAACGGGTTGGTTTGCCCAACAGTTGGCCTATTCTGAATTAACCCCCAATCAACTCTCTAAGGACCTACAACGGCAATATCAAAAGATGTTGAAGGATTATATCCTCTTGCATCCGGACTGGTCATTATGGCTCTCTGTGCCGCAATTAGGCGTTACTTTAGAACGAGTGGGCATAGTAAACGATATTTTGGACTATTACGACCGCTACATCCACCATGAGGAGGAGGACATTGCCGATTTTGCCCGTCATCGTTGGTTAGTGAACAAGAAAACCCAAGAAGAGGATTTTAGTCAACAGGGACAAGTGAAAAAAGCGCTCAAAAGTCGGGCCGATTTACAGCGCAAATCCCAAGAGTGGGGGATTGCCTTAGATCATCTCTCTCGTCCCATCCCGGTTCCCCCTGATGCCACTCCTGTTGTCTCTTCTCCCCCTCCCCGTGACGGTGACACCTCGATTCAAGGTCTGCCCCCCGAGGTGGTGATTGAGTCCCCGCAACCCAATATTCTTAGTTTTCAAGTGCGTCATCTGCTGTTTCGGGTGATGCCGTTGACCCAACAGGTGTTAATTTTGGATCAATTGGGCGATCGCGAATTGCGCATTGATGCACAGCTACAACAAGTCACCCTCGGCAGTTTCACCCTCCACACCCAAGGTCAAAGTAACCTATTGTTCAGTGATAGTAGTGGCAGTTATAGCGGGATTTTACTCTGTCACGAGTCGCCCCCTCGTCTAGAAATTACTATTCAGGCGATCGCCAATAAAATCGTCATTCCCTTTATCCAACCGTGAGGGAGGCGGTTCCGAGTTGCGCTTCAGTGCCAGAAAATTTGTTATCCTAAACAAAAGATAGGGCTAAAGCCCAACAATCAGCCAGCATTTCGTTATTTTATATAACACTACTTTGAACGAGAATAAACCCATAAAATTTATAGATATTTTTGCGGGAATCGGAGGGTTTCGTTTAGGGTTTGAACCCGTTGGGTATCACTGTGTTTATTCCTGCGAAAATAACCCCCATTGTCAAGCCGTATATACTCAAAACTTTGCAGAAACTCCGGCCGGAGACATTACTCAAATTGATATAAAAAAAATTCCAGATTTTTCGATCTTAATCGCAGGATTCCCCTGTCAACCCTTTAGTATTTGTGGAAAACGAGCCGGATTTAATGATACCCGAGGGACGTTATTTTTTCATATTTGTCAGATCATCCAACTTCATCAGCCTACTGTTGTTATTTTAGAAAATGTCAAGCATTTATTACATCATGATCAGGGCAGAACATTTGACGTTATTTTATATGCCCTAGAGGATTTAGGATATCAGGTCAACTACAAGCTTTTAAATGCCAAGGATTTTGGTGTACCTCAAAATCGAGAGCGGGTGTTTATTGTAGCTTCGCTGTCTCAAAAATTTGATTTTACTAAACTTGAACCTAATGCCGTCACGCCTAAATTAAAAGAATACTTGGTAGAAACAGGAGATTTTGAATATCTCAACCCAGAAGAATATACATTAATTGAAAATCCTAAAAAACAAGACTCTGGTTTAATCTTTGTCGGATACCGTAATAAAGGAATTTGGAGGAAAGGGATTAGACCCAATACAAAGCATCTGTCGAGAGTACATCGCCAACCGAATCGAATTTATTCCATTGAGGGAGTACATCCAACTCTGCCTTCTCAAGAAACGTCTGGACGCTTTTTTATTTATTTACCTGATGAAAATAGAGTCAGAAAATTAACCCTTCAAGAATGTTATAAAATCATGGGTTTTCCTGATGATTTTTACATTCATCCCAATTCAAGTGAAGCTTATAAACAAGTCGGTAATTCTGTTTGTATTCCATTAGTGAAAGAACTAGCTCATCAAATTAAGCAACAATTTTTCTCTCCGGTGGAAACTCCGGCTAAAAAAGAACACAGGCAACCCATTCTTGTCCCCATTCAACAATTACTCTAGTTTAATTGAACAAGATCCAGAACTTAAAACCAGTCATAAAACAGAATGGAATCGAATTTTAGAGAATTTGTAAAATGTTAGAGATTCACCTAAATAGTTGCTACAGTTTGCTGGCGATTTGTTGGGTTTCGCGATCGCTCCCCTCACTAAAGGCTCACCATTCCACCAAAAATTCTAGCCCAGATCATTGAAAATCTCCCTAGCTGTCAGTGCTAAATCGGGAAATAAGGGGGATTCAAGCACTTGTTCCCCTTGATAGGTTACGCTGTCGTAGAATTGATGCTCTAACAGACAGATTGTGATTTCTTCGGTAAGGGGATCAACGATCCAATATTCTGGAATCTCCAATAATCCATATTCTGCCCGTTTGGAGCGATAATCATCGGTTCTCGTGGAAGGACTCACCACCTCAACCACCAGCAGGGGGGGCGGATCGCTCAAATCAATCACCGCTTCTCGATTAGACATCTCTAACCATTGCGATCGCATTAACACCGTTACATCAGGAATACGACAAGTGTCCCAACGCCGACCACGGGGCGATCGCACCCCGATCAGCATTTGCTTAGAAGTCCAAGGTTGCTGGGCTTGGCGAATTAGATCGCGGAATTGATCGTTTAAAAACTCAGCGATCGCCCCATGTTTTCCGGTTCCAAGACTCATGGCAATTAACTCACCATCAACCAACTCATAACGTACATCTGTTCCGTCATTATGATCTAGATAATCTTGAAACGTTAGTTTTTGCAGCGTCACGTTCATCGTGATAGCCTCAACGGTCTAAATTTTTCGGCCCACCCTCACTGTACTGCAAAGAGCGTTTACCGATCATGTTTTCTTGAAAGCCCCGATACTTGAGGACGGGGATGAAAAGAAAAACAGTATGTAACCCGCGAAGCGTCAACACTTAATGAGCCTTGCCAGTTTTATTAAGTGTGTTATAATGGG
>NZ_JAIHOM010000098.1:0-15670 GCF_026130165.1 Spirulina subsalsa FACHB-351
TTTCGGACAAATTGGGATGTCCTAATTGCTTCATTAATGGCGGTTATTTGTTGTGGTTTAGGGTAGACCTTAAACTCGTAGACAAACACGGATGATACTGAGTTAATGGATATCAAATATTATAATAGCATGGAATTGAAAAATGGGTAATAAAAAGCCGTCCTGAAGGACGGGGCTTGTATCCCATTATTTTCGGTCATTGACACTCCCATCGCTAAAAGCGAGGGATTCTTGGTTCAACGAGTTTCCTTAACTTGGCAGGACGTATCCAACCAAGCCAGAGGGACTCTCTCCCCAAGCGTGAGTTCCGGTATGCCCTACCGTACTTAGACAACCATAGGCGAGAGTTGTGGTAGATTTGCCATAAAATGAGCCAATTTCTAGCAGAATAGCATCGGAGGGTAGGGTCTGAACTTTATTGAATAAATACTCGGCCTCTTCATCTTCTAAATAACCGGGAACCGATTTTACAATGGGCTGAATAAGGCTAAATTTGTCTAACAGATAGGATTTTCTAGCCTTAATCATCCATTTGCCAAGGTTCTAAGAGGTTGCCTTCGTCTAAGATGTTCTTAGGTCGAAGAATTAAGAGAACTTGGCCTAAAATTTTATAGGTTGGGGGTTCAGAAAACCATTGCACTTGTAAGGTATTGTCTTGTTCAACTAACCAGTAATTGTTAGCTTCCCAAGTTTGTTGTTGTCGATCAATGACGACTACGACGGGTTCGACTTTTTCGAGGGTGAGGTTGGGAAGGCGATCGCTTGGCCAAAGAATCGCGACGGGATCAAGGGCTTTGAGAATGACTTGCCACCCCGGAATAGGAACAACACTCATGGGCTGGGGTAACTGTACCACTCGAAAGGGTTCGATGGCTTCTAGAGCCGGAACCGTTGCGATCGCATCGGGGGAGAGGGGAAAAGTTCCGGCGACGGGAATAATGCGCGGTAACTCATCCTCCGCTTCTAAACGATAGACGGGGAGTAGGGGGGCGCGCTGCATGGGAACAACGGTAAAGTCGCTGAGGAGTTTTTCAATTTGCTGCCTTGCGCCGAGAGATTGGGCAAATTTGAGGCCTTGGGCAATGAGGCGCGATC
The DNA here is from genome assembly GCF_026130165.1 of Spirulina subsalsa FACHB-351. Lineage (GTDB taxonomy): Bacteria > Cyanobacteriota > Cyanobacteriia > Cyanobacteriales > Spirulinaceae > Spirulina_A > Spirulina_A subsalsa_A. Next base: position 1,096 of record NZ_JAIHOM010000098.1, read on the forward strand.
GCTCTTGTAAATCCTTTTTCGCCCTCGCCCGTTTCCAACACTGATAAGCCACCGCATCCCCCGGATTGGGACTAAACCCATCGGGAGGGCTACTATAGCGGGCAAAGTCCTGAATCGCCCGAGCAACAATATGGGCTTCATCCACATCTAAACCCTTCTCCATTGCCAGTTCTGCGGCCTTTAAACGCTGGGGTTGAGTCAAAACCCTAAATTCATATAACACATCACTACGAGGGCCTTGGCAGTAGCTGAGAAGGGCTTCTGAAGCCTGTTCTTTAACCAAGCTTTCATAGACCTGCCCGGCCACCTTCATTAAGTTCTGATAACTGGCCTCAATCCCGGTTTCCTCAAAAATCTGTTCGGGAGTATAACCCGCTTGTTGCAGCACATAGCATCGTTGTCCCCAGTCCACCCAAGATCCCTCTCTGCGTCTGAGTTTTAACAGTAAATCTTGAGCTTCTTCTTCGGACAGGGGATTAGGAGTCAGTTCAGGCATAAAATCAGGATGAGGACTAAAAACGGATTGGCACCTTGTTGATCTTAGCAACAATTGCCGTCGGTTTTTCAAGGATTCAGGGCGGGATGCTTTAGAAATCCCCCATGGTCTTCTCCTTTCGATTCTCGGTGTTTTACTGGTAATTTCCCTAGCCTACAATTTATGAATAGCCGGAAAAAATTTATCACTCAAGGGATCTGTGCCTTCCTTCTCATTCTCCTCAGTCAATCTGTCCTGTTTGGCACCTCTTCCCCGAATCCGTTAACTCCCCCCGCGACAAATAGCCCTCGCGCCACTTTAACGGAATTTGTCACTAACATGAATGAAACCTACAGCTTGCTGATGGCCGCTCAGGCTCAAAGTCAACAGGAGCGAGGGTTTCGCCATTCTCCCGCCGTCCTACAACAGGCGAATGTTGCTCAACAAGCTTTTGAACGGGCGGTAAAAACTTTAGATTTAACAGAAGTCCCCTCGGCCATTCGCAGTGATATGGGGGCGGAGTCAGCATTACTGCTCAAAGAAATTCTAGATCGTGTGCCGTTGCCCCCTTTCAGTAGTATTCCGGATCAACAAGTCGTTGAGGATGAGTCTTTAGAGCGTTGGATTCTGCCCCATACGGAAATTACACTGGTTTTAATTCAAGACGGAGTGAACGCGGGTCAATTTCTCTTTTCGGCTGAGACGATTAAACGGCTACACGACTTTTATGATGAGATCAAATCTCTACCCTATCAGAGTCAAAGTTCGCCCAATTTTTATCAATTTTACATCGGCACACCGGGCTACTTAATACCGCCAAAGTGGAGTAATGGGCTGCCTCGTTGGACGATGTTTATGATAGGGGAACAGGCACTCTGGCAGTGGGTTGTCTTTGGTTTGGGGACGTTGTTAGCGATCGCCATTCTCTGGGGAATGTACAAAATCCTAGGCTGGTATTACACCGGAAGCCACAGCGTTCAAGAAGCTTGGTCTGGTTTGTTACTGCCCTTTAGTTTCATGGTGGTAGTGACGGGTTGGGTCTTTTTCGTTAATCGATTGATTAATATTACAGGCGATACCTTACAAAAGCTACTTACAATTTCCATTGTTCTCGATGGGATGATTGCAGCGTGGTTGACTTTTTTAACCTTAAATGCAGTCGGTAGAACCATTATTGCCGCTCCCCAATTCAAAGACCAACATCTGGAAACAACCATTGTGCGGAATGGTTTCCGGCTGATTGGATTTATTGCCGCCACCACGGTTTTATACTATGCCAGTGAAGCGGTAGGAATCCCCGTTGGCCCATTTTTCGCCAGTTTAGGGGTGAGTAGTATTGCCATTGGTTTTGGGATGCGACCTTATGTTGAAAATATTGTGGGAGGGATTACTTTATTTGTCAATCGTCCCATGAAAATCGGCGATTTTTGTGAATTTGGGGGCAATATCGGCACGATTGAAGACATTGGTTTACGAGCAACTCTGATCCGCACAACCGATCGAAAATTAATTTTTGTTCCCAATACGGTGGTTTCTACGTCACAAATTGTCAATCATAGTCGGCGGGATAAATATACCTTTACTTGCACGTTAACCTTGAGTTATGAAGCCACTCGTCAGCAATTAACGGCAACGATGAACAATTTGCGTAATATGCTCAATCAACATCCGAACGTGATGGATGAACGAATTACTTTGGTTGAGTTAAATGGTACAACTATTAAGTTAGAATTGTTTGCCTATATTTCCACTAAAGACCGAGAAGAATACCTCAAAATTCAAGAGGAACTTTGGTTAAAAATTGAGGAAGTTTTAGCCTTGACCGAGGCACAATTAAAATAGAGGAGCTTATGAGTTATTCGGTTGCTTGATTGTCAGATAGGACTTGCTGAATAAAACCAGACGCTAGAGGCCACAAGGGAATAAGCAATTGATAATTGATAATTATTTCTGATTCCCAACTCCCGACTTCTCTAATCTTTCAGTTGAATCAATTCAATCTTGTACCCCGTTGGGTCTTCCACAAAGGCGATTACCGTCGTGCCATGTTTCATCGGCCCAGGCTCCCGCACCACCTTACCGCCCCGCGCTTTAATCTCTTCGCAAGTTTGGTAAATATCCTCCACACCGAGGGCAATATGACCATAGCCATTGCCAATGTCATAGTGGTCAGTTCCCCAGTTGTAGGTTAATTCAATCACCGTATGATCTGCCTCATCGCCATAGCCTACAAAGGCGAGGGTAAACTCTCCCCCCGGATAGTCCTTCTGGCGCAATAACTTCATTCCTAACACTTCACAGTAAAACTTGAGGGATTCTTCTAAATTCCCGACTCGTAACATAGTATGTAACATCCGCATAACTGATTCTCCTCAAAAAGCTGGTTTGTGAGTAGGGGTGCGATCGCCCCTGACTCGCCTCTTATCCTAACGAATTCGTGAACAGTGATTCTGGGGCATAGGGAACAATTAATTATCAATTATTAATTCCCCTATTTCACTGTTTACTAGCTCGGAGTCATCCGCCCATAGTGTTTTTTTCGGCGGCAAATAAATCTAAAGGGAGGTGTCCATAAATCCCGTTCACCTGTTCATCTTCCGCTTGACAGGCCACTAAAACCCCACGATAAGACCCAGTATATCCCTCTGCATAATGGCTCATTTTACCCGTATTAAACTTAATATAAACCGCCTCATCTTCCACCGGTGCAAAGTCTTCTCCCTCAAAGGGAACACGATAACCAAACGCCTTTAAATAACTGGCCAAGGCTTGATAACCTTGAGATAAATTATCGGCACAAACGCCCAAATTTTCCGCCTCCGATTGTTCCACCAACAATAACAAAGCCGCCTGTAATTCTGCCTTCTGTTCCGCAGAGGTGACTAACTTGGTTTCCTTGCAACTGTACTGATCTAAAATCTGACGGGCTGAGGTTAGGGTTAAATTAGACATAAACTAGAATAAAAATCAAGTATTTTTTACAATTAGTAACGCTCAGGAAGTCATTGCCCAAAAACGGCCTTAAACTGGGTAGGATATTATTGTTCCCTTGGATTCACCCCCTTAGATAAATCCATGATTGAAAATCAAGGATTGGGGGCATCGAGCGAACCCACCTTTTGAGAAGCTTACATTAATCATTATGGATTTAGTTGCTCTTCAGCACAATCTAGATAATCTTTCCTTTGCCGTCTTGTTTTTGACCATGTTGGTCTATTGGTCAGGTGCGGCGTTCCCCAATCTGCCCTATTTGCCCCTTTGTGGCACCTTGGGAATGGCGATCGCTAATTTCTGTATGGCCGCCCTCTTAGGAGCGCGCTGGCTAGAAGCAGGCTACTTCCCCTTAAGCAATCTTTACGAATCCCTCTTTTTCCTCGCCTGGGGAGTCACCACCATCCACCTGATCGCCGAGGCCATGAGTCGTTCTCGTCTTACCGGAGTCTTCACCTCCCCCCTAGCAATGGGCATCACCGCCTTTGCGGCCCTCTCCCTGCCCCCAGAAATGCAGAACTCCGCCCCCCTCGTACCCGCCCTCAAATCCAACTGGCTCATGATGCACGTTAGCGTCATGATGCTCAGTTATGCCACCCTGTTAGTCGGCTCCCTCTTAGCCATTGCCTTTTTAGTCCTCACCCGAGGCCAAGATATCCAACTTCAAGGCAGTTCCCTCGGCACAGGCAGCTATCGGCTCAAATCCTCCCTCACCTTAGAACCCAGCGTTTCCCTAGTTTCTGCTCCTGATGCCCCCTCGGGAAACACCACCCTCCTGCAAGCCGTAAACCTCAGCACCTCCCCCCGTCTCTCCCCCCAACGTCTCACCCTTGCCGAAACCCTCGATAACATCAGTTACCGCATTATTGGTCTGGGCTTCCCCCTTCTGACCATTGGCATCATTGCTGGAGGAGTCTGGGCGAACGAGGCCTGGGGATCTTACTGGAGTTGGGACCCTAAAGAAACTTGGGCCCTGATCACCTGGCTAGTATTTGCCGCCTACCTACACGCCCGCATTACTAAAGGCTGGCAAGGCCGAAAACCCGCTATTCTCGCCGCCACGGGCTTCTGTGTCGTTTGGATTTGTTATTTAGGTGTGAATTTATTGGGCAAAGGGTTACACTCCTATGGGTGGTTTTTCTAAGACCTCTTCTTAACGGTTGGGTCTGGTCAGACCCAACCGGGCTAATCTGCAATGTCCTGCATAGGACTCCCACTAAACCCTTAATAAACCCGCCCGCAGGGAGTCAAGTTATCTAAAAAAAATCGTTATCTAAAAAAATCGCCTCTTCTTTGGCTTTTGCGAGAGAATAACCTGTACCTGCACACTTGACGAACCAGCAGTTTCCACCATAATCATGACTAGCGAATGGGGTAAAACAGACGTGGATAAACAATTTGAACCACTTTCCGGCGGTGAAGTAATCTCAGTTGATCCCTCGATCCAGATTTTGATCGGCCATAGTACCTTTCGGGTAAGTGAATTAGGGGATGCCCTCAAAGCCGAACTGATTAAACAAGGCATCGGAGGACTCACCCCAGATAAAGAAGGCTGGCTCGAAGATGATGGGATTCACTGTGAAGTCCTACGCTTCGGGGCTTTAGGCTGGCAAAAAGGCAAGGTGAGAATCCATCTCGAATTCTGCCCGGCTGAGGGTGAGGAGTCCCCCGCCCCAAAGAAGACCGCCCAGCCTAAAGTGGCTAAATCACCGCCCCCTGTTGCTCCCTCTGTGCTGGAAGAAGAGGAGGATCTCCTCGTCGCTGAGGAGGAAGACGATGAGAACGACGCTTTCTTTGCCGAAGAAGCAACCGCCCCTAGTGAGGTGCAGGAGGATTTAATCCTAGAAGACGAGTCCTTTGAGTCCTTCGATGTAGCCCCAGAAACCTCTGAGGCTGAGGAGGATGAGGCTTTCTTTGAGGATCTAGGAGAGGAAAGCTTAGAAGAGGAAGATGTCGCCCTCGTTGAAGATGTGTTTGGCGAAGCCACCTCGGAAGACTCGGCTGATGAGGATATGTTCGGCGCGGAATTAGACCTCCCAGAGGAAGAAACTGCCGATGAGGATATGTTCGGCGCGGAATTAGACCTCCCAGAGGAAGAAACCGCCGATGAGGATATGTTCGGCGAGGGGGAATTAGACCTTGAAGAGGAAGAAACCGCCGATGAGGATATGTTCGGCGCGGAATTAGACCTCCCAGAGGAAGAAACTGCCGATGAGGATATGTTCGGCGAGGGGGAATTAGACCTTGAAGAGGAAGAAACCGCCGATGAGGATATGTTCGGCGAGGGGGAATTAGACCTTGGAGATGAAGAAACCGCCGATGAGGATATGTTCGGCGCGGAACTGACCTCGGAGGGCGATGATGAATTCTTTGGCGACTTGGAAACCGAAGAACCGGCCTCTGGTGTAGATTTTGCGGTGGAGGAATTGGACTTAGACGCAGAAACCGATGTCGAGGATGTTTTTGCCGATGCGCCAGATTTTGGCGATGAGGACGAGGTGGAGTTAAATCTAGAAGAGGAAACGGTGGAAGATGTGTTTAGTGATGCACCGGATCTTTTATCGGATGAAGATGAGGCCTCGGAATTGGATTTATCGGAAGATTTCCTTACGGAGGATTCCCTTGAGGAGGATGAGTTAGAAACTGCTGAGGATGACCTTTTTGGGGCAGAGGGTGAACTGGAACTAGAGGAAGCCGATGATGCTCTGTTTACTTCGGGAGCCGAGGGAGAATTAGAGTTAGGGGCAGCCTTTGGGGAGGAGGATGATGATCTGTTTGGCGGCACCCTAGGGGATGATGAGGAAATGTTTAACAGTATTGATGAAGATTTGGACTGGGGCATTTCCAGTGATGATGATCAGTTAATCCTTGATGATGGGGATGGGGAAACCAAGAAAAGCGGAGATTTTGCCGATATTTGGCAAGATATTGAGGAATTGTAAGCTCGGTGATGGTTTCGCCCCTCTGGACTCCCCTCCATACCCGTTTGCATCAAACCTTACGCCAACGTCCTGTTCTCCCCCCCCAGCAGAAAATTCTGGTGGCGGTGTCGGGGGGGCAGGACTCCCTGTGTTTGTTACAGTTGCTCTGGGATTTGGGGCGAAAATGGCACTGGGAGTTAAGGGTTGCCCATTGTGATCATGGTTGGCCGGAGGATCAAGGATTGGCGGATCATGTCCGGGATTGGGTGAGTCAGTATCCGTTGCCTCTGTTTTGTTCGGGGGCTGTGGCGTTGCCCCAAACGGAAGCGGCGGCGAGGGCTTGGCGCTATCAGGTGTTGTTGGAGATTGCCCGGGGGGAGGGGTGTCCGGTGATTGTGACGGGACATACTCAGAGCGATCGCGCCGAAACCCTCCTCTATCATCTCATTCGCGGGACTGGCACCACTGGACTCACTGCCCTCCCTTGGCAACGCTCCCTTTCCCCAGAGGTGCAATTAGTCCGTCCCCTCCTCAATATGTCTCGCGCTGAAACCGGGCAGTTCTGCCAAGATCATCATCTACCTGTTTGGTCTGATCCCTATAACCAAAATCTCCAATATGCCCGCAATCGTCTCAGACAGGAAATTATTCCCGCCCTGCAAACCCACTTCAACCCCCAAGTCGAAACCGCCCTCGCCCAAACGGCGGAAATCCTACAAGGGGATCTCGACTATCTCGAACAACTCACCACAGAAGCCTGTAAAACCGCCTTTGACGACCAGTTACCCCGTTTTAATCGTTTACCTCTGCAAACCCTTCCCCTCGCCTTAAAACGGCGGGTTGTACGGCGTTTTTTACAGCAATACCTACCCCATCATCCTAACTTCGAGCAGATCGAGGCCGTCACCCAATTAATCCAAGCCCCCAACCGTAGCCGGACTTCCACCCTCACTGGGGGGATGTGGGCAGAAGTTGACCAGACCTATGTGCAACTCACTGCACCCTCCTAGCTTGCCAATTCATTGACCGCTTGCTGCAAGTTCCCTACCGCCTCTTGTTGATACTGGGCGGTTTGTTCGGTTTGATCCAGTAAAGCCGCGATCGCCTCTAACTGCTGTTGAACCCCCTCTAGACCATCCTGCATCGGTTTCAGGATTTCCTCATACAAGTTCACTCGTCCCCACAATAAAGCCGTAGAGGCATGGGTTTCCTCTAAATTGACCTCCAACTCCTCCAACTCTCGTTTTAGAGCATCATAGGCCTCTTGTTGGTCGTTTAATTCCCCTTGAGACTGTTCCAGTGCAGCTTGACAATCCTTTAACTCTTCTTCCAGAGCTTGCAAACGGTTCACCGTTGCCTCTTGTTGAGTCGCCAGTTCACCCAGCAGGGGGGTTAAATCCACACCCGTTTCTCCGGCATTCTCATCGGGAATCCCCTGACGGCGGCGCAAAACTCGTAAATGTTGCCGCAACACCGAGCGACGTTCCGCTAGAGTCCGCCGTTGCCCGATTAACGTTTGATCCAAGAGTTTTTTCTGTTCCTGTTCATCGGCCAACTCCTGTTCTAAGGCCGAAGCCTCATAAACACTAGCGTTTTTCAGTTTTTCCTGAATTTCTTCGACGGCTTCCCGTTGGAGATTTAACTCCTCTTCTTGGTCTTCCACAAACCGCACCAACTGGGCTAGGTCTTGTTCTAAACGCTCAACAACCCCCTGTAATTCCTCCAGAGCCATATTCTCTAAGGCTCCCACATCCACACCCCCACTGGAGTCACTTTCCCCACTGTCGGAGCTATCGAGACGAGCCACCAAAGCCTCCAGACTACTTTGCTGTTCTTGTTGTTGGCGCAATAACTCCAGACTAGCCTGCTTCAGGCTGACTTGATACTCCTGTTGACTCACTTGGTCTTTTTGGGTTTCTAGGGCTTGTAACTGGGCTTGCAGTGCTTGCTGGCGGGTTTCGAGCGCCTCACTTTGCTCATCCACCTCGGTTTGTTGCCGTTGAGCATCAGAGCGTTGTTCCTCTAACTGCACCCAATACTCGCCCAAGGTGCTTTTCTGTTGGTCTAATAAAGCGATCGCCGCCTGCACTGGCTCCCGCAAACCACCCGTCGGCATCACCGTCGTTTCCAGATAGTTCACCAACTCTTGCAGGTGATTCAATTGAGCCGGGTCAATACCGACCCCACCCGGGGCGAGTTCTCCCTTGCGCTCCTCAAAACGGGCTTGTTCTCCCCGTAAATGCGCCCAAGCCTGTTCTAACTCCTGAGTTTTGCGTTCAAACTCCTCTCGAATCCGATCCGCCTCTTCCTTCGCCTTCTGGAGTTCCTCACTCGCTCCCTCCGCGACACCTGCACTAGCGGCATTGTTCTGATCGGCCTCAACTTGAGCAGCCTCAAGCTGTTCGAGTTCAGCCATTAACTCCATCTCGCGCTTATTCAACTCCTGAGCTTGTAGCGTCAGGGATTGCTTCCAGGCCTCAATCTCCTCCTCTTGGGTTTTGATTTTGTCCTGTAACTTCGAGAGGCGCTCTAAATTGCGCACAATTTGCGCCCCTGCGGCTTCCGGAGGGCTTTGAACTTGTCGATTATTATTCAGGTTCACCAAGACCAGAGCGCCCTGCTCAAAAGCATTGGCCTCGTCTGCGGCGATGACTTCATCCCCCTGGACAGCGCTCCAACTCTGGTCATTCCTTTGGCAGGCCAGCAACTTCAATTCTGTTGCTCCCTTCGCCATGAACCCACCTTTCTGCTTGCGTACTTCTGCGAGATACAACACGCTGATGGTCCTCGTGATGTGTTGTGTGCTTAGTGAAAATGTCGATCCGCCAGACTCCAGTTGAATCAATCCCAGTTTAGCAAATTCCGTGCCAACAATTATTAACGATTAACTGTTCCCCAAAACAATCATCACTCAACCCGCGATTCGGTACAATGAGACTAACCCCCCCGCCTAGCCCGACCTTATGAGGAGTGAACGGTTCACCAAATGCAGGGAACACTGAACGAAATTGATATTCGCAGCATCTTACAACTGATTGAACTGGGTCAGCGAACCGGAGAACTTTTGGTTGAAACCACATCTCCCTCTTCCTCTAACAGCCATTCTCTGATCACCCATTCCTCGCCCACTCTCAGTCTGCCTGATCAGTTGTTTTGGTTTGTTTTTTTTATCAACGGCAAAATCGCCTATGCTGCCGACTCGCGCAGCAGTAACTTAGGCCGTCTGCGGGACTATTTGCGCCACTACAAAATAGACAACGCCCTAGCTGAAGTAGCCAGTCCTTCCATGAGCATGACCACCCCTGAATATGCTCATCTATGGTTACTGCTCGAAAACCAAGTTCTCACGCCAGCCCAAGGGCGCAATATTATTCAGGGCATGGTGACAGAAACCCTGTTTGATCTTCTCAGCTTGCACCAAGGGGTGTTTAACTTTGAAATTGGTTCTGCGATCGCCCCTCAACTCACCACCCTGGAAATTGCCTCCCTCAGCCCCCGCATTATGAAACAAGTGCAACAGTGGAAACAATTTCATCCCCATATCCAATCCCCCGATCAATGCCCCATCCTCAGCAACCCCCAAGCCCTCCAAACCAGCCTCCCCCCCAAAGCCTATAAAAGCCTCAAACACTGGTCTGACGGTAAAACCTCCCTGCGCCAACTCTCCCGCTACCTCAACCGCGACCTCCTGAGCATTGCCCGCGCCATCTATCCTTACATCCAACGGGGTTGGATTCAACTCCTCGACTCCAACCTCCCCCCAAACCGCGCCATTTCTTGGAATCCCCCCCAAACCCAGACCCATATCGTCTGTATAGACGATGACCGCACTATTGGCAAAAGTGTAGAGTATATGCTCACCCCCCATAACTATCAAGTCACCGCCCTCACAGACCCCTTACAAGCCCTGCGAGAGGTCTTTCTCCTCAAACCTGACCTGATCCTCTGTGACATCGCCATGCCCCAACTAGACGGCTACGAACTCTGTGCCATGTTGCGCAGTTCCAACACCTTCCGGCAAATTCCCATCTTGATGTTAACTGGGAAAGAAGGATTTATTGATCGAGTGCGGGCAAAACTGGTCGGTTCTAACGATTATCTGACCAAACCCTTTGATGAAACAGAACTTTTAATGCTCATTGAAAAATATTTAACTTTAAAGTAACGCTATAGGGATAGAGAATTAACAATTAATAACTATCAATTGTTAATTGTTCCCTAACCTTGACAAGAGGGCATTTATGCTTAACTTGTCACCATTTCTGCTAACGTTGTGCGATCGCCGGAGTCACAAAAGCAGCCATGCGTTCGCTTGACATATCCCGCAGCGCATTCCAGGCCACATCAAACAAGCGACTTGGCGTAATTTCGTGTTTCACCAACTCCCAGAGACGTTGGACTTCTTCGGTGTGTAAACGGTCATTTTCCGTCAAAGCTAACAGGATTTGCTGACGTAAATAATGACCTTCCTCCGACATTAAATATTGTAAGCCTAACTGTGCTGTCGGGATAAAGTCAAAATTGCCATCAGTTTGGGCAATGGTTAGCATATTTTCTAACCGTTCCCATTGAAACTTGCCATCCTTAATTAAGACCTCTAATAAACGTCGTCGCATAGCAGGAGATTCCCCTTTTAATAAACGACGCGCCACATAGGGATAGGCCACCTCAACAATCTTAAATTGGGGGTTTAAACTTAACGCTAATCCCTCTTGAGTCACCAAGGAACGAATAATCAAAGAAAACTGAGCCGGAACACGGAAGGGGTAATCATACATCAACTCAGAAAACTCATCGGTGATGGTTTTAAAGTTGAATTCTCCCACACTTTCACCTATGGCATTGCCTAACACCTTTTCTAAGGCGGGAATAATGGGTTCAATACGGGTATTTTGACTGAGGAAACCTAACACCCGAAAATCATCGGCTAGGGCTAAATAATCCCGGTTGATTAAGTGAACTACTGAGGCGGCAATGGTTTCCTTGGTTGTTTCACTTAATTGATCCATCATGCCAAAATCAATAAACGCCATACGACCATCGGGCATGGCAAATAAGTTTCCGGGGTGTGGATCCGCGTGGAAAAAGCCAAACTCTAATAATTGTCGTAGACCCGAATTAACTCCAATGGTGATTAACTCGTTGGTATCTAAACCTGCTGCCTTGACCTTCTCTGTATCGGTCAGTTTGAAGCCGTGAATCCATTCTAGGGTTAACACATTATGGCTGGTATAACGCCAGTAAATGACCGGAACTTTAACCGTGGGATCGTTGGCAAAATTAGCGGCAAATTTTTCCGCGTTGCGCGCTTCGTTAATATAGTCAATTTCTTCAAAAAGTTTAACCCCAAATTCATCAACAATTAGGGTTAAATCATGACCTAAATTCAAGGGCAGCAAGGGAGAAATCCAACCTGCTGCCCAGCGCATTAAGAATAAATCTAGGGTAATCTTTGGCAAAAGATTCGGTCGTTGTACCTTCACCGCCACATCTTCCCCTGTGTGTAAAACAGCGCGGTAGACTTGCCCTAAACTGGCGGCCGCGACGGGATGGGTGGAAATTTCTTTAAATATATCTTGGGGGGCTTGACCTAATTGTTGACGAATAATCTCAAAAGCAATTTCGTTATCGTAGGGGGGGAGTTGATCCTGTAATTTGGTTAATTCATCCAAAAAATCCCGGCGGATGAGATCAGGACGAGTGGAGAGTGCTTGACCGACTTTAATGGCTGTGGGGCCTAATTGGGTGAGAATTTGCCGGAGATGTTGGGCGCGTTTATTGTGATTGTTTTGGGTTGGTTTGCGCCAGCGGTCTAGTAGGAACTGGATGACGAATCCCCCCAGCATCCACAAAATCACCAGAGTTCGTCCTATGGCTAACCAAGGTCGGGCGCTGTAATATTTGGCGATCGCCTTGGGATCATACCGGAGGGACTGTCCGGGGACAAACTCCCCCTCTAAAGAAACTATGCGCTGTTGATTCACGAATGTTCTAATGCCTCTTGATATGGAAGTTTTTTGCTAAAAATCTTTACTTGCCAGTATACAAAAATACAAACTTCAGGGGAACAGGCTAGAGGAATATCTTCCTGAGAGTTGAAATTATTGGGCATAATAGAATTGTAATTCCGCCCTTTTTGCCCCTGTCCGAAAACGCAGGGTTTTCCATCTACAGGGAGAGACTCATGACTGGTTCTGATCTAAATCATCCCCCCACCTACCAACCCGAGGAAATCCAGCAAATCTTGCAAATTGCGATCGCCCAGCAAGACTATGATGGGGAACTCACCCGTCAGCAATTGTTGGAGATTGCCGCCGAAATGGAAATCTCCCCCGAAAAGCTCTATCTAGCCGAACAAGCTTGGTTAGAAAAAAAACAAACTGACCAACTTCATCAAGAATTTGATGCCTACCGAAAAGAGCAATTTCAGCAAAAAACTATTAAATATCTGGTTATTACCTTCTTTTTCATTGGTTTAGACCTAATCAGTGGTGGTGGCTTCTCCTGGTCGCGCTATATTCTGTTATTCACTAGTGCTGGAGTAGCGTTTAATGCTTGGCAAGTCTTTCAACCCAAAGGAGTCGCCTATCAACGGGCTTTTGAGCGTTGGGAACGCAACCGCCAGATTAAGAACACCTTACAAGGAATTTGGACAACAGTACAGAAAGCACTACAAGCGTGACATCCTCCCGACGCTGACCGAAACTTTACAGCGCGGGGCTTCTCGGCGGTTAGCTAAAGGATTTAATGTTTCGGCATGGGCGGGACACATTACGCCAATATTACCGTCGGGCACTATGGGAACGGGATATTCCCCAGCCTTGTGTTCCGAAATCAATGACTCTTACTCGCCCCACTAGGAACTTTAGGTAGAATGGCCTCGTCCACTGTACTGATTCCGAAATCTTGCTAGAACAAAATAGGGGGAGCTTATGATAAAACTAGGCTTTCCCTCTTGTTTACCCTCAGCACCCTACTTTGTAATGCACCATCATTCCTGCTCCCACTCCCATCCTTGCAGTCCTTCCCCTGAAAAAATGAAGCGTTTAACGTGGGTATTGTGCCTCGTGGGAGGCTTTTCCCTGGTGGAGATCGGGATGGGGTGGTTTAGCCATAGTTTAGCCCTGCAAGCCGATGCAGGGCATTTATTATCGGACTGTTTCGCCTTATTATTAGCCTTATTTGCCACTTGGTTTGCTCGGACTAGCCCCCACTCTCACAATCGCCGGGTCGAATTTGCCGCCGCCTTTCTTAATGGGTTAGGATTAGTTGCGATCGCCCTCTGGATTGGTCACGAAGCCATTCTTCACCTCCAATCCCCCCCCCTGGACATTTTAAGCACCCCCATGTTAGCCACCGCAAGCCTTGGTTTTGGGGTGAATAGTATTAATATTTTGCTCCTCCATGAAGACAGTCACCACGATTTGAACCTCCGGGGGGCCTTTCTCCATGTCTTAGCTGATGCAGCGAGTTCCGTTGGTGTTATTTTAGCTGCGATCGCCGTTTGGACCCTCAATTGGTTCTGGGCAGATACCGTCATCAGTTTTGCCGTCGCGTTCCTCATCCTCCTTAGCGCCATTCCCCTCCTCTGGGAAAGTGCCAACGCACTGAGAACAGTAAACAGTCAAAAGGAATTAGAATCCAGTAACAGTCATGTTCTTGAAGCTCCCCACCCATAAGGGGATGGGGCTTTCAACGCAACATTGCAGTAAATGACCAACACTGAATTAAAAATTTCGGTTTTAGAGATTCAATCTCAAGCGTCTGGCTCCACTCCTAAAGCTCGTAACTGTGCCGCTAAAACCTCTGCTCGTTCCCGTTCCTGTTCCGCCCGTTCCCGTTCCTGCTCCGCCCGTTCCCGTTCCTGCTGCCACGCTACCCGCAACTCCTCCGGCAAGAGCAACCGTTCCCCCGTATCCCCCCGATAAAAGCCAATTAACCGCTCCTCCACCGCTAAACGTAGCCCCAACGCCACACTATAACTATCTTCAATTAGCCCATATACCTCCTCCCCCAAACGATAGCCCCGCAACTGTTCAGGAATCCACTCCCCTCTCGGGTCAAATAGCCAATACTCTGCTACTCCCAACTGCTCATAAAGTGTCTTTTTAAACTCCATATCCTGAGTTCGAGTGCTGGGTGAGGTCATCTCAAAAATCACCGTCGGCACTTCCCCTTCCTCCCAAAT
>NZ_JAIHOM010000098.1:15763-19494 GCF_026130165.1 Spirulina subsalsa FACHB-351
AATAGTAGAGAAATTGGTCGGCCAATACCGTTGCTTGACGACCACTGAGATACTGTCGTAGGACTTCTAGGGTCGTCAAAATGGCATAAACATGATCATAGGTCTCAGCCAAAGGTTCACCGTCCTCACTCGGATAAATAACAGTTGTTGATTCTTCTAAAGATAGTATTTGAGTCATAACAGTCCTCCCTCAACCGTAATTAGTGAACAGGTGTAGGGTCTGCTACACCCTAAAACCACCACACTCGAACTATTACCAGCCCCAAGTTCCAGGTTCTCCTTTGAATGGTCCGACAATATCTGAGGTAATCCAGCCTCCATAAAATCCCCCAGCTTGAGGGGTAACTAATTCATCATTAACATAACAAGCATCCATTAAACCTGCGAAAAAACTATAGTATCCTTGGAGAGCAATAAAAGGGGGACTGGTTTGATAACATTGCCATCCGGCATTTTGAATCAACGTTTCTCCAATCCTGACATCAATATATTGATAATAACCTTTCCATTCACAAAACCCTTTTTTGGAGTTCCCAATGAGATACTCCAGCTTAATATCTTCCGGGGGAAAATAATAACTCGGGGGGTGACTGGTTTCTAAAACTCTTTTACCTTTTGTGGTTTCGGCTAAAATAATGCCCTGACAGATGATTTTGAGGTATTTAGATGTATCTTCCCAGCGCGCAGGACGGGGATAGTCCCAAACGGACTCTTGACCGGGCTGAGGGGGGATAGGACGAGGTTTCATAGGTCACGCTTAGATTAACTGGATTCTATTTTGCACTGGTTCGAGGGGCAAACTCAAGGCTTGAGTCATTTCTTGAGCCTTTAAGTGGGGCTTGCTGAATAGGGCTTGCTGAATAACTCTCTTCTGTCAGATCAGGTTCAAACCCTGATTCTCCCGTTGGCTGTGATGGCGAAGATTCGTTAATATCTTGCACAGTGATAGAAGAGAGATAAGTCCAGGAGTCGGGAATAGGCGCTCGTGCCAGTTTTACCCATCGCGTTCGACGACCCTTAGTTAAAATCAAGGGCTAACTCTCACTCTTTATTTTTAGGTTTACTGTTTACTGTTTGGGGGTGAATCCCGCCCTTTCTAATAATTCTTGACTTTCCTGGGTTCTGAACATTTCCGCTAACCGATCTCCAATGGGAGGGCGACTATTATCTAAGGGGTAGATAATCGAGATGGAGTAGCTCAGAGGATATTCTCCCCCCCGGAGGGCAGCCATGTTTAAACGGTAACTGCCTTTGTCGTTGCAGAGATCAATGTTTGGTGTGATGGGGGTGCCGTCGTTTTGGACGAGGGGGGAAACGCTGGGAGTGCGGCCAGAATCCTCTACAATGGCGAGGGGATAGACTGAACATTGCCCAAAAACTTGGCTTAAACTGGCAAAACCAATTGCCCCAATGCCTGAGTCTTCAAAGTCTTGGAGAATCTCCCGCAACATGGTAAAGGTGGGGCGAGTTTGGATGGGACTGGCTAGGGCGGTAAAACTATCGGGGTTGAGGGTGCGATCTTGTCCGGTGAGGGTGCGAAATTGGGCGATCGCATCGGGGGTCTGTAAAACCCGCTCTTCAAACAGGCGCAGGGCTTCGGGGTCTTCAGGAACATACAATCGCACGGGTAAACGCGGCCCCCCTAACTGTTGCCAGTTGTCAATTTCCCCTAAATATAATTGTCGCAATTGGGCAAAGGTAATCCGTCCCCGCAAGGCGGCTGGCAAACTTTGGGAGCGTTGAGCATAACTAAACGGCACAATAATCGCTAACCCATCATAGGCAATCACATCGGCTTTCAGGTTTGAGGGGAGGGAAACGGCAGTATTTCCTCCCACCAAACTACTCAGGGCAAAATCTAGGCTGTCCCGTTGTAATAGTGTGAGGGTCCGTTCCCAACTCTCCACCTCTTGATACTCCAACTGGATATTGGGCTGTTGAATTTGGATTTCTTCCTGAAAACTGTTCCGTCGTAGGACTAAATTGGGTTGACGCATCAGGTAGTGAGCAATACTTTGGGGGGCTGCCGTATAACGAAAACGACCCCGAGGCACTGCCGTTACTTCCCCAATACAACAGGGCAAGGGGACAGGGCTTTGACTTGGGCTTTGGGGTCTGCGTCCCAACCACCACCACAGGCCCCACCCTCCCAAGGCGGTTAAAATCAGTAGCAAGAGTAAGCCTTTCCAGCGTCCCGAGGATGGGGTGTCTTCTTCTCCTTCCCGGTCTTCTGTTTCGCTTAAAACATCCGGTTCTAGGGGCAAATTTAACAGGGCTTTGCGGGCCTCTAAAGCGTTGGGAAAAGGACTTTCTAGCCCTAAGAGACGGCGAATAATTTGTTGTAGGGGGCGATCGCGAGGTAGCCAGTTTTCTCCTTGTCGAGGGTCTAAGGGCTTACCATTTTTATCCACTGTGCGCCCAGCCAACAGATAAAACCCCACATAGCCTAAAGCGACTAAATCCTTAGCCGGGGAGTAATTGGCGGGGGGTGTGGTAGGGGGTAAAAATAAATCTTCCCAGAGGGTGAGATCACACACATAAATATAAAACCGTTGTTCTTCGGGTAAGACTCCCCCTTGTAAGGGTGAAATCAGCAACGTCTCTAAACTTAACTGTCCATGCACTAAACCCTGTTGAATTTGTCCCGAGGGGAGGGTGAATTTTTGACCATGAAGAGAGGCTAAGGTTTGCAGCACTTGGCTCAGAATATGTCGCACTTGAGTCGGAGGCAGGGGGCCTCGTTCTTTGAGATAATCCAGCAGGGTGGGATAAGCTTCAATTTCCCCCTGACTGACTAAATAACAGCGCGCTTCGGTTTGGTCGCTGATCGTATCCCAAGGCTCTACTAAGCGTAAATTATGAATACGACCATCGGCTAGTTTTAGCCCCCCTCGCAACATAAACACTTCTTTCCGTTGGCGAATTTCGAGGGGGCTAAACCATTGGGTAGGTAATACATATTCGCGAATGATCACAGGTTGATCATTGCCCACCTGTACCCCATGATAGAGGCGACCTTTGCCCCGCACTCCCAACGGTCCTAGAAGGCGATAACGTCCCCGCAACCCCATAATTTCCGATTGTTCCGCTAAGGGGGGAATGAGGAGATAGTCTACTCCCGGACGAGTGGGCAGCACGGCAACGGGGCTGATGGCTTCGGCGGTTTCTTCTGCCTCTTCTTCCTCTTCCTCTTTGCCTGTATCCCGCACTAACTCCTCTAGGAACGGCACTAACCAGCGAAACCGCACGGGAACGAGCATATAGAGGCGATAGAGGAAGGCACTGGAGAAGAAGCCGATGCGACCCGTCACGCGGCTTTGTTCTCGTTGAGCAATTTCTCGGCCGATTTTGTTCAGCTTGCGTCTGTTGCGTACCACGTTCCCTACTCCTGCTCTCCAGTCTGCCCCTTGATTGTGGCAGAGCGATCGCCTTTGGTTGTATTAGCCAAAAGATTAGTTTTGAGCCGAACGATAGCGGGGGAAGTTGGGTAAATCAATGGAGGCGAGGGATTTCCGCTTTTTGGGCGGTTGGGGGTTCAAGGTGGGGGAGGGGGATTGAGTGGATTCAGGGGTGATGAATTTGGAACTGGGGGAGGGGCTAGTAATCCGTTGGCTTAACTCCTGACGGAGGGCGCTGGAGAGATGCTCGGCCGAGAGATCCAACTCTTCGGCGAGTTGGGTCTGGGGTGGGGGGGGAGGTTGAATCCCGGAGCGTTTTTTAAAGTCGGGCAA
>NZ_JAIHOM010000099.1 GCF_026130165.1 Spirulina subsalsa FACHB-351
GCCAGTCAAGTTATAAGAAATCGTGGATTAATCGCGGTCGGACAGCCCGTGATTCAAAATGCTTTCGGAGACGTTCTGTCGGGGTCAATTTCTGATTGGCTAGACAAGAGTCTATGAGGAAAGAATCTACTCGCCTTTAGGCAGTGGAGTGTCAAAAGGAGGCGGAGACACCGACACCAACGCCTGCATTGTAGGGGGGATGATGGGTGCATTATATGGCGCATCATCCATTCCTGATCCGCTAAAAAATAGGGTTTTAACCAGTGATTCCCATCAGGGAAATTCCCCCCGTCCTTCATTTTTACACCCTCAACAAGTCCCCAACTTAGTAACTCAATTACTCACCATTCATCGTGCATCTGCTCCATCATGACTCCCGTAGAAATTCGTGACTGTATTCGACAAGCCGCCGCCGCTTGTATTGCCCAAGATGGGCAAGCTTTTGCTGCCCTCTTTCATCCCGAAGGGGAGTTAGTTTTACCCGGTTCTCGCATTGTCGGCAAAGGAGAAATTGAGCAAGTGACGACCAAATACTTAGGCACTTGTGAAAACATCAGAATCCAGATTCAGCGTGTGATTATCGATGGGATGCAAGCGGTGGTTGAATGGTTATGGTTAGATGAGAAAAAATCCGGTCAATTTAGTTATGCCGAGAATGCCATTGTTGTTGATTTTCAAGAGGGTTTAATTGTTCGTTGGCGAGAATATACAGATACAAAAACCCAATTTTGTCCTTTAGAAACCTTGTAGGTCGGGTTGCACTTCGTTCCACCCAACCTACGACTACCTGTGTTTATAATGAAAACTATTAATGTGACTTATTGAGAGAGGTTTCCGTTTTGATTGCTACTGCTCCCTTATCTTCCCCTACTACATCTCACACCCAATGGCACTGGAAAACGTGGCAGGGTTTACCTTACTTAACCTGTGAACTTTTAAAAGACTGGTCACATGGTTTTTTTACCCAAGGCTTTTATCCCCATACCCCGGAAACGTTGGTGGGTATTTTACACCCCCAAGCCACCCCTTACCGACTCAAACAAGTTCACGGCAACCGGGTTTTAACTCCCAGTGAAATTGAACGGGAAAAACAACAATTAACTGAGCAAGAATTCCCCTCCGCCGATGGCAGTTTAACCGAAGGGGAAAATCAAGCGGTTTGGGTGGCCAGTGCCGACTGTACTCCGGTGTTAATTGGGGATGTGACCACTGGACAGACGGCCGCACTCCATGCGGGATGGCGGGGAACCGCGCAAAAGATTGTCCCGGAAGCGATCGCTCGGTTTCTCGCCTCGGGGAGCCAGTTAGAAGATTTACGGGTGGCACTGGGGCCAGCTATTGCCGGGGAGGTTTATCAGGTGACGGAAGCGGTGGCGGCGGAGGTTGGCTCTACTTTGCTCAAAAATGGGGAAACAGAGGCATCAGAGGCGATTCTAGAGCAGTTACAGAGCCTTGCTAGTCCCCCTATCCACCCGGATCCTGAACCGGGACGGGTCCGTTTAGATGTGCGGCGGGTCAATGCCTTACAGTTGGAGCAGTTGGGGCTAACTTCGGAGCAGTTGGCGATCGCACCCTGTTGCACCTATCAACAACCAGATTACTTTTTCTCCTACCGTCGCACTAATCAGAAAAAGGTGCAATGGTCAGGCATTGTCAGCCGTTAGGAGATGAGAACAAATTGTAAAACTATGTTTAGAAATGTGTCAGATTTGAGAGACGGTGCAGAGGATTCCGGGAAAACGTGATACCTTCTAGAGCAGTTGGTTTATCATTCAATCTCAGGAGGACAAAGACCTTGGCTGCGAATGTTTCTGAAAACACTCCCGATATGTTCCAAGAGGATCTGAGTGAGTATGTGGCTCATCTACAACTTCACATGGCGTTACAAGCGCGTAACTTAGTTCCTTCCTTTAACCCCTCTCTCCATTCCCCAGAAGATAGTCGCCAGCAATTGCTCCACGAAACTCAAGCCAATTTTGAGAAACTCATTTCTCGTCAAACGGTCTAATTCCCATCCCTGTAAGTCTCCCCCAATCAAATCAAATTTTGTAAGTTTTGAGCAGCTGCGTTCAGTTGCTCTGTGCTGGTTTTTGTTTGTGTAATGCCACTGACTGTCTGGACAGTGGCATCATTAATGCTATTCGTTGCCTCAACTACTTGTTGAATGGCAATGGACTGTTGAACAGTAGTTGAGGAAATGTGTTGATTACTGACGACAATATTTTCTACCGCGTCCGCTACTTGGACAAAAACGGTAGCAGTTTCTTCTCCTAAATTAACTCCTGTACCGATAGTTTGTACCCCTTGATTCATCACAATAATAGTTGAACTGATCGCTCCTTGAATAGTTGTGGCGAGGGTGTTAATTTTAGCGGCTGACTGCTTACTTTGATCGGCTAGTTTGCGAATTTCTGAAGCCACTACATTAAAGCCTTTGCCATATTCTCTAGCGCGCACGGCTTCCACTGAAGCGTTTAAGGCTAACATATTAGTCTGAGCGGCGATATCGGTAACAACTCCGGCAATATTACTAATTTGATCCGTATTCTCTTTTAACTGTTCAATTTGTGCTGTAATGGTAGCGATTTGTTGTTTTAACTGAGTCAGGCTGAGGCGGTTTTTTTCTACAACTTCCTTGCCTTGTGCGGCGAGTTTGAGAGTTTGCTGGGCTTCAGTGAGGGCATTTTCGGCTTGTTCGGCACATTTACGCGCTGAAGCACTTAACTCATCAATGGTGCTTGTTGTTTGGTGGATAGAACTCGCTTGGTGATTGGCAAGGGATTCATGTTGGGCGGCAGCTGTAGCGATTTCGGCTGATGAACTGGCGATCGCATCCGTCACCTCTTCAATGGGACGCATAATCACCTTACTCACCATCCAGGATACTAAAGAACCTACCCCAATGGTGATCAATAGCCCAAACCAATTCATAAAGCTAATCCAGAATTCTATGCGTTTTACAGTTTCTTCTCGCTCTGCTAACAGTTCATCTTCCACTGTTGCCATCTCCGCAATTTTTGCCCGAATCTGGTTCATAATTTGGTTGCCCATCTCAGAGGAAACAGCATTAATGACTGCTTCTTCCTGTCCCGCTTGTTTTAATTGGATTGTGGTTCTCAGATCCTCAAACTTAGAGTTTTGCAACACTCTTAACTCTGATAATCGTTGCATTTGACTGGGAATCGTTGCCATGCGACTTTCTAGATTTCTCAAATATTCTGGAGCTAATACTTGAGCTTGATAGTAAAGTTCAAGAAACGTTTCATTTCCCGTTAACAAAAAACCCCGTTCCCCCGTTTGTGCATCTACTAGATTTTTTTCGAGTAATCTTAAATTTAATTTAACTTCATAGGTGTGAATAACCCAATTTCTGGCTTCTTTAGAAATCCTGTTTCCCCACTCCTCAGCAATGGCATTGACGCTGACCAAGACAAACACTAAACTAAAACCTAACGGGACGACCTGTTTAATCTTCATAGGAAGTTAACCGAATATATTACAGTCTAGTTATGACATTAACTCATGACCTTTGATTCGTAGTATAAGAGCCTTGAAGAAAAGCCAAATTAAATCTACTTTTTTTTTAAGTTTTTTCCAGCTTAAAAAACTATTTAAATGGGGGTATGCAAGCTTTACCAAAACTTTATATAGTGGTTTCCACATCAAGGGACAAGATATCAGGACAGTGCGAGTAAAAATACGGATTAAAAGATGGATGAGATCAAATTTTTTCGGTCAAAAATTATAATCAAATGACTGAGGCAAGTATTAGGAGAAATGGCTGATTGTCATCGGACAATTGACTAAAGTTGTCCCCCGAGTGAAGTCAACGGCCGAAAATCCTAGACAATCCGAGAGTATTTCCTCCGAACCGGATCAATCCTTTTCTCTGGGCTAAAATAGGGACTAGGCCATTCTGTTCATGATCCATATATCAACGGTGATCCAAACCTTTCTAAAACGCCAGCAAGGTCAGCAATTTATCGCTTTTGTGTTTTTTGGGGTATGTTTAGCATTAGGAATGTTCCTGCTTCACCTAGCCCCCTCTAGTGCAACAATTGGCAGCCCCTTCACCCCCAAGGTTCATCCCCTGCCGTCCTCCCTAGCGCAATGGTCAGATCCCGAGGCGAGTGGGGATTATTTTGAGGAAATCGAACGCACTCCGGCCGGATATTTGGTCTGGTCACGGTTTCCGGTGAGGGTGTACCTTGAACCGGTGCGGGAGAAAGGGGATGAGCGGGGGAATCAGTGGATGGAGGCGATTCATCAGGCGATGAGAGAGTGGGGGGAATACTTACCCTTAGTGGAGGTGGAGAAGCCAGACCAGGCGGATATTGTTTGGTTGCGATCGCGCCCTCCCATTCGCCCCACCCTCGACCGAGACAACCGCCGTCTGATTATCCCCCACAGCCGCAATGCAGAGGCTAGCTATGAATTCGACTTTCAAGATAACACCCTGATTCATCGTTTCACCATCCAACTCACCCCCCACCAAAGCCCTCATCTCACCCTGGGCACCGCCCGTCATGAATTGGGTCATGCCCTCGGCATTTGGGGTCACAGTCCCCTCGAAGGGGATGCCCTCTATAGCACCCAAGTCCGCACTCCTCCCCCCATTTCTCCCCGAGATGTTAATACCTTAAAGAAAATCTATCAACAACCCACGTTGTTAGGTTGGAGAATGGAACAATTACAAAGTAATTAGTCTGTCAGGATTCGTCAACAGTTAAATCCTCGCCTCCGGATTTGGCTTCAAATACCGGACAATAGCCTTCCGGTGTCACCTTAAAGCCGTAGAGGGGGGAGGCGGGGTTATAACAGCGCTGTCCCCGTTGGTGAAAGCAGTTGCGACAACAGTCTAAACTCGCTTGCAGTTTAGCGTTGTTACTTTGGCTGAGGAGTTCTCGTTGAGAAATACCCCGGAGGACTAATTCATCCCCCTGCCAACGGGCTTCGACTAATCCGGTGTCGGCGAAGGTGTTCCAACGTGGGGTTTGGGTGATGGAACCGGGGAGGTTAATGTTAATGGTGGCCCCAATTTCGTTGATTTCCCCTTCATAGTGGGTGTCGGTGGGGGCGGCGGGTTGGATGAAGCGATCGCCTACAGGCAACTCTACTAAGGTGCCGGGGTTGGGACAGTGCAAATGATAACGGTTTTGCAGTTCTTCTAAGCTGGTGAGATCGGTGAGATCCCGAGGGGTGCCATGAACAAAAAGGACGTGCTGGGGACGGATATTGTGAATAAGTTGGGTGGTGTTCCGTCCGTCGCTGTGTTCGGCGAGGAGATAGGTTTCATGTCTCAGATTGGGGGGAACGGTTTGATACCAAGTTTCATCGGGACGACGTTTTTCGGGAACTAAGATCACCCAAGCGCCCGAGAGTTCCTTGCTGTAATCGGGCCAGGGCGCGTTTTGATCGACTAAGACAATGGTAGGGGTTTGACCCAGTTGGGGCCAGTGGTCGGGGTCTAAACGGCGGACGCGAGGGAGGACTTGCTCATCCCAAAATAGGGGTTGATGACGGGCGAAGTTTTGGACGGCGGTGGGGAGATGGGGGAGCAGTTTCAGGTAATCATCGCAGACGGTGGCGACGGGATCTGTTACCCAGATATCGAGGTTTCGTCCGGTGAATTGATGGTGCGATCGCAATAACATTAAGATTTCCTGTCCGAGTCCCAAGGGTGGCACCGGGAGGAGGACGGAACAATTTTCTGCGATCGCCCGATCAATTTGGCTCATCAACTGTTTTTCCAGTTGGCGGCGACGAGGATGGCGGGCGGTGCCATAACTCCCCTCGACAATTAACACATCGGGGGACGATCCCCGCAGGGTTTCTAAGGATAATCCTTCGACCAAACGGGAATTAGACAGGAAAAAGTCCCCCGTGTAAAGCAGAGTATAAGCCCGTTGGGGGGTACTGTAAGTCAAGAGTAGGGCAGCCGCTCCGGGCAGGTGTCCGGCTGGGAACAGTTGACCTTGTAGGTTCTCGAAAAAATGAACAGGCGATCGCCAAGGTAAAGTTTGGCAAAAGCGCGGAATCGGGTTAATAGGTTCTGAGTCTAACCAGTTGAGGTGTAATAATTCGGCTGTAGCTTCACTGCCATAAATGGGTAAATCCGGGAAACAATCATGCAAGTCCAATAAACCCCGCGCATGATCTTCATGAGCATGACTGCAAAAGACCAAATCGGCGGGAGCGTCTTTTTCTTCCAACAAAGGAGAAATATCGGGCAGTCCACAATCGAGTAGAATCCGATATTCTCCCATTTTGACCAGCAGACAGACTCCCTCCCTATCATGACCCACACCATAGGGAAGACAGACTAAATCCGGCTGGTGGCTAGAGGAGATCAGACGAAGTGAACCCATAGATTGCTGATTGGCTATTGTGTTCTAATGCGCTGACCCATTCCCATGATAGTTGTCCGAATCATAAAATCCGTTCTGGGTGCCAAAGAATAAGGTGGCTACGATAAACACCCCGGTTAAGATTAGTAAAATTAGCTTGACATCCATGGTCATGACTCCTTCTCTTTCAATCTAGGTGGAGGGTAGAAAACCGACCCCACTTTACCTCTAAAGCTAGCACTTTTTCGCCATATCTCCCAAAATCTGGTTTTAGGTAGGGCTTAAGGATGGGGGATATCAATGCAACACCGACACCCGATCCCGTCCTTCTGCTTTCGCCCGACTCAAGGCCATTTCTACCCCTTCCAGCAAGGCTTTCCAGGTCATGCCATTTTCGGGCAGTTTAGCCACCCCAAGGGAAACGGTAATGCTATCTAAAGACTGTTGATGATGCTCGAATTTTAAGCCCTTAATGCCTTCCCGTAACACTTCAGCCCGATGGCGGATTTCCTCAAGGGATTGATCGGGAATCAGTAGGATGATCTCCTCTCCCCCGTAACGGGCGGCCAAATCAGCTGGGTGCAGACTGCGCCGCACAAAACTCCCGAGGCTTTTGAGGACTAAATCCCCGGCCTCATGGCCAAAGGTGTTGTTAAAGTTGCGGAAATGGTCGATATCTACCAAGATTAAGCCCAGAGAGCGTTTCTGACGGATGGCCGTATAAACTTCTCGCTCTAGGGATTCTTCTAAATAACGACGGTTAAATAGCCCCGTGAGGGGATCATGAATGGTATCCAGTTTTAGATTAACCCGCAGTTTGACGTTAGCCAAAGAGAGGGCTAATTGTTCAGCGACGGTGTGGGCAAACTGCTGTTTAGGGTCGTTGAGGATTTCTTTGTTCGGGGAGGTGAGGTATAACAGGCCGAGGGTGTCTCCTTGGGCCACGAGGGGGATACTGAGGGAGAATCCGGGGGGAGGATCTCGGTGGATATGTTTGCTCATCAGACGGGGGTGGGAGTCGTCGGACCAGTGGGTGCGGCCTCGTCTGAGGGCCCAACTGTCGTCGGGGGAAAAGATGGTTTCGCTGTTGAAATGTTCTCCCCAGGTGGCGATCGCTTCGACTAAATTTCCCGACTCATTGAGGGCGAAAACACCCCCAGAACAGTCGGGGAAGAGGGGGGCGATTAATTCGGCAATGGCATCATAGGCATCGTTGAGGGTGGCGCTAGCCTGTAAGAAGTCGTTTAATTCCGCCAGTTTTTCCATTTCTTGGCGGTGGGAATCCAATTCCAAAACCGAATGACTTAACTGCTCTTTCGCTCGGCGCAGTTCTTCGGTTTGTCGCCGTCGTTCGGTGATATCTTCCACCATATAGGAGAACCGTTGCTGACCATCAATAGAGGAAACCGTCGCCGATAACCAACGGATATCGATGCTGTGAGCATCAAGATCCACTTCGTAGGCATATTCAAATTGAACAGGTTTCCCCAGACGCGCACTTTCTTGACAGTGATCTATCCAGTAGTGGCGGATCTCTTCAGGTACACCCATTTCACTGGCCAGTAGGCTGGTTTGGGCGAGGGGGGAGAGGCGGAAAAACTCCGTCGTCACGGCATTATCGGAAATGTGGCGGATGTCATTCTCGACCAATTCAATAATCCCCATCATCATGGAGGTGCTGTTATAAAAGCTCTTGAGGGTGGACTCACTGGCTTGTAGGGCGGCCTGAATGGTCATGCGATCGCTAATATCTTCCACCAAACCCAAGAAATACATCACCTCCCCCATCACATCCCGCACCACGGACCCACTAATCATCACCCAGACTTCTGAGCCATCTTTGCGAATATACCGTTGTTCGAGCAAGAGTTCTGCCTGTTCCCCTTCCACGACACGGCGGTACTGATGCACTAAATTCCCTAAATCTTCGGGGTGGCTCAATTCCTGTAGGGTATAATCTCGTAACTCCGTTTCCCCATACTGCACCAAGCGCGAGAATCGGGGGTTGACTTTCAGGAACTCCCCACTGCGGTTACACTGAATCACGCCGATTTCCGACTGTTGGAACAGGGATCTAAAGCGTTTCTCACTGTCTTGTAGGGATTCTTCAGCGTTGTTCCGTTCGGCGATTTCGTGTAAGAGTTCCTCATTGAGGTTCATTAACTGGGTGGTGCGTTCTTCCACCCGTAATTCCAGTTCCTCGTTGAGTTTTTTCAAGGCTTCTTCGGCTTGTTTCCGTTCGGTAACATCCCGCACAATCAATAAAAAGCGCTTGATTTTCCCTTCCAATAAGCGAGAAACCGCTAATTCTAGGGGGAAAATACTCCCATCCTGTCGTTGCCCTAAAAATTCCCGTTTCGTGGTCGCGAGGGGGTTGTTGGTGATCTTTTCTAAACTATTGGGATTCTGGGCAACGGTATTAACGGGTTGAATGGCCGTGGTTTCTCCAAATAGGGTACTTTCTACTTCTCCCTCCCCTTCCCCAAAGGCCAGCATTAGGGTTTGAATATGTTGCCCTAACACTTGAGAGGCTTTATAGCCAAAAATCTGCTCGGCTGCTCGATTAAAGGATTCAATAATGGCCTTTTCATTCAATAAAATCATGCCATCGGCGGCCTGTTCAATCATGGCGCGATTTTTGGCTTCACTGCGTTCTAAGGCTTGTCTCGCCCGTCCAGTCACTTGGCTATAAATTAAGGAGCCAATGGCATCTAAAACAATGAGGGCGACTAAAACAATTACCCCTACCTTTAAATAGGGGGCTTGGAAAGCCGCTAAATCTACCTGAATGACTACGCCCCAGTTGAGGGTGTCGATGGGTTCATAGGCCGAAATTACCTCAATTCCGTCATGGTCTGGGGCAATCTCGGTTCCTGATTCTCCCGTCAGGGCTTTACGCATGGCACTGGCGCGACTTTGATCGGTCCACTGCACCGGGTCTGGGGTGGTTACTTGGTTGTTACGCTGACTGAGTAAAAACTCAATGCGATCGCCATCCCGCGTCCCAATCACAATTTCCCCCGTCTGGTCTGGGAGTTGGGTTTGCTGGAGGCTATTCTGCACGGTTGCCAACAACTCGGTGGGATTCTCTTCCCCTTGAGATAATGAAGTAATCCACTGGCGTTGTTGTTTCGCCATTTGGGCCAACTGTTCTTGTTCCTGCTGTAGGGCGGTTCGATACAACAGGTAGATGCCTCCAGATGCCACAATGAGAGACAAGGAAAGGGTCGTCATATTGAGAATCAATAGTCCAAGCCGTTGGCGGTTCTTCATCGATTTTTTGTAGACGTTCAGATTAGGTTTTATCGGGTTGGTTCATCTATAGACGGGTGGAAAGCAACCACGCGATCGCGCCCCGTCGCTTTGGCTTGATAGAGCGCTTGATCTGCTGCACGAATCACCGCCTCCCAAGTCAGACCATGTTGGGGAAAACAGGCCACTCCCAACGATAGAGTAATTTTACCGACTGTCTGCCCTTGATGCTCGATTTTCAAGGTTTTAATCCCTTGACGAATTTGTTCAGCCCGTTTCTGGGTATTTTCTAGGCTAGCCTCGGGCAAAATCAAGAGTAATTCTTCTCCGCCATAACGGCAAGCAATATCACTATTACGGATATTGAGCAGGAGAAATTCACTCAGGGTTTGTAAAACGCGATCGCCAATCACATGACCATAGGTATCATTAAAATTCTTAAAATGATCCACATCCACCATAATCACCCCCACTGGGTAGCCTTTCCGTAGCGCTAGACTCACCTCTCGCCCCAGCGCTTCCTCTAGATAACGGCGATTATACAAGCCCGTCAAACCATCCCGAATACTCAACTCATGCAGGGTTTCCCGTAACTGTAAATTCGCCAAAGCCAACGCTATATTTTCCGCCACCGTTTCGGCTAAATTTTGTTCAGTCTGGTTTAAAGGCCTCCCCGGTATGATCTGCCCTTCCAGTAAAAATAACCCCAGTTCTTGATTTTGGCTATGGAGGGGAAGATAAAAATACTCTTTCGGCAAAGTTGCTAAGAAACACTGACAGTCACACAGGCCATTCTTCCGTTGCTGTTGACGTAGCCAGCTTTGATAACTCAATGCCACCTCTTCAATCACCAAGGCATCTCCCCAATGACTAAACACCCGCACCTCTTCCTGTTCCCAAACTAACACCCCCCCCGCCCGTTGGGGAAATAAGGCTTGGACAAAATGGCGAATCGCCCCAGCAATCGCCCCCCGACTTAAACTGGCTTGCAGGGCATTACTCAAATCCCTTAATAAGGTAATCTCCCGGTTACGCTGTTCTAATTCCATCACCCAGCGTTTTAAGTGATCATGGGCTTGATTTAACGCCTCCTCTGACTGTTTCCGTTCTGTAATATCTTCGACTAAACTGAGGCGATAGAGCGGTTGTCCATCGTAGTTGCGAATCATGGAAACTGTTACCATCACCCAGAGAACCCTTTCAGTTTTATTGCAATAGCGTTTCTCTAAACGGTAGGATTCACAATTCCCTTGGTTCAACTCTTCGAGCCAATAAGCTGTTTTTTCCCGATCTAAAGGATGGGTAATCTCTAGTACACTTAGCCCCGTTAACTCTTCTTCCCCGTAGCCCACAATCTGACAAAACCGCCGATTCACCCGAAAAAAACAATGATTTTGATCAATTAATGCCATCCCCAATGGGCCATCCTCAAAAATTTTGGCATAGCGAGCTTCACTTTCTCGTAAAGCGGCTTCAATGTGCTGCCGTTGCTGGATTTCAGCCAGGGCTTGATCTCGCATTTTACGGTAGGCTTGGCTTTGATGGGTTAAATCCGTGACATCTTGAATGGCTAAAACGGCATAGAATTCTTCTCCCTCGGGATTAGGAAGACCTGTCACCATGACTTGTTGGCTGCGCAATTGATTGGGGCCAAAGGATACCGGAATTAAATATTTATGGAGTTGGGCGGAAAAAATAATCGGTGGCCCACCGTTAAAAATTTGTTGTAAACGTCCCTGATATTTGGGTTCTCGGAAATGAGGATAATACTGATCAATTGGGCAACCAAGTATTTTGGAGCGGGGGATTTTCGTCCAACTTTCGAGGGTTTTGTTCCAAAAAACCACTACAAAGTCACTACGGAGGACACAAACGCCCTCGGGAATCCGATCAAAGAGATCAAAATTTAAACAATCGGAGAGTTGCGGATTGGTCATGGAATTCGTAGGGCGTATAGCAGCGCATCAAGAGAGCCGACCCTAAACACTAGGATAATATTTCCTGTTACTTGTAATTGTTGAATTTCAAAGCGGGTTTCTGCTAATAAAATGGCATCATCTGCACTCACTTGGTTATACAGTAAATGACTAATGGTATCTTCGAGATAAACGGGGATATCGTACTCTAGATATTGTTCTAGGGTATTGGCGATCGCACCCATAACCCCATTAATGACAATATTCCCCACCTCGTTTAAGGTACTGATTTTTAAGGAATCTAAATCCGGTCCATCTAAGGGTTCTCCGGTTAAAATAGCGACTAAGGCTAGGGCGCTGGCGGTGGGGAACACCAATTGCGCTACCCCCGAGAAGGAGCCATTAAAGCCTAATTGCACGGCCGACATCGGTTCCCCATCTAATTGCTTTTGCAGTTGTTTCTCGGCCTCAAGAACGGATAATAGTCGCACATGGGGGATTTGTAACGCAATATGGGATTGAACCATCTCGTTTAATGTCCCTGCGGCCTGTCCTACCCCAATATTGACTAACTCTTGGAGCGCATCCTGCTGCATCTCGGTTAATTTAGTCAACAGTCCCCCCCATTGATAATTTGAATATGTTGTAGGATAATTTTGAGTTCTTGAGGTTTGGGGGGTTTGTTTAAAACGGCGATCGCCCCCAAATTCAAACAGCGTTCCCGCGAGGTGTCCTGAATATCCGCCGTCACCACCACCACAGGCAGATGTTTCCCTTGATGCTGTAGGGCTTCTAAGACCTCATAGCCGTTCATCTCTGGCATTAACAAGTCTAAAAATAAACAATCCGGCTGGTGGTTTTCCAGCATCTCTAGGCAGTGTTTTCCATTGGTAGCCTCAATGACCTCGTGACCTTCTTTCTCCAAAGCTCGTCTTAACATAGTTCGAGAGAAACTCGCATCCTCTGCCAGCAGTATTAAACCCACGATTGATTCTCCTTTTGCTGATATCGCCGCTTTTCCTATTTTAGGATGCTGAAGTTCTCCCCCGCTAACCCTAGGAGTATAACGGGGGCTTCTCAAGCCAACAAAGAGAGTTGAACTCCCACCATGGCTTGAGCTTCCTGCTTCACAGGCCGACTAATGTCGAAGCCTCTACAGGCAGGCAAGATGCTCCCTACCTCGCTTAACGCCCGATTGAGAATGTTGATCGCAGCATTCTCATCCCTGTCCATTTCCAGGCCACAATCCGGGCATTGATGAGTTCTGACCAACATTGACTGATCTACAAAGTTATTGTTAGGGACAAGTTTTTTTTAAAAGATTGCCGGGAATTTCCCATCCCCTTGTGGGCGGAGTAGTTCACATTGGTGATACCCCAATTTTTGCCAAAGCCTTAATCATAACCTCGGTTGAAGCTAGGGGACAAGTCCCCATTAATTCTAGTTTAATTTTAAGGAATTCACGGGAACATCATCCCACGATTCAACGGTTCTCATCTGGACAATCCAACCTTGAGATTTCTGCTCAGGGGTTAAATTTTCTTCAAAGGATTGATAACAATCCTGGGCGGTGATTTCATCACAACTGGCAATACAAGCGTGAATCATACCGGAGGGGTCAAGTTGTTCGTTAATCCAAATGGTCATAGCTTTCATTCTCTCACTTTTTTCGTCTAGTATAGCGCGAGTTGGTGATTGATATTGTCATCTAGATAGCAGTTCTAAAAAAGTAAAAAATCTCGTTGTTTTTAGGGGTATTTTTTTTAATGAGAGAGGACTTCTTTTAAGGCTTTATCAACGGTGGGATATTCATAGGTAAACCCTGTAGCTAAGGTGGCTTTGGGTAAAACTTGTTGACCTTCTAAAACGACAATGGCTCCATCCCCTAACAGGGCTTCTAAAACAAAATTGGGAACGGGCAACCAAGAGGGTCGATTCATCAATTGACCCAAGGTATCACATAGGGTTTTCATGCGCACTGGATTGGGGGCTGTAGCGTTATAAATTCCGGCAAAATTAGGCTGTTTTAAGGCGGCTATAATCAAGTTGATTAAATCTTCTCGGTGAATCCAAGAAAACCATTGTTTCCCTGAACCAATGGGACCGCCTGCGAAGAGTTTAAAGGGGGGAATCATTTTGGCGATCGCACCCCCATTCCCTAAAACGATGCCCAAGCGCAAAATCACGAGACGGACACCCATAGTTTTCACCTGTTCTGCTTCCGTTTCCCACGCTTGGCATACCTTAGCGAGAAAATCGTTCCCCGGGGTGCTAGTTTCTTCAAAGATGGCCGTTTCGCTGGTTCCATAGTAACCAATGGCCGAAGGATTAATTAAAACGGTGGGTTTGGGATGGGCCTGGGCGATCGCCTCTACAATCATCCGAGTCCCCAATTGCCGACTCTCAAAGATGTTCTGCTTACGCTCTTGGGTCCAGCGTCCCTCTGCAATTGATTCCCCCGCTAAGTTAATCACAGCATCACACCCAGCAATATTTTCTTGCCAGTTTCCCGACTGGGTGGGGGTGTAAGGCACAATCTTCACCTGGGGGAAAACATGGGGGGGAAATACTCGTTTAGCTCGGTTCTCATTACGGGTCAACAATACTAAAGTATGACCTTCATTGTGCAGTTTTTCCACTAAACGAGTCCCCACAAATCCCGTCCCACCCGTGATTGCAATTTTTAGGTTTTGTTCGCTCATAACATTTCTCACACCACAGTTTAATTAAATTCCATTTTTTCTAATTTTTAGGCTTGCCAATGATGGCAAATTTTAGAAAAAATCTCGGGTTTTAGCTATCTTGATATCCCATTCCATTGGCTTCGGCGTAACGGTGCATAAAGCGCATAAACCGTTCCCAATGGTCATCTTCATGAATTTCAAATTGACATTCTACCCCGCGCAAATCGTCGCCGTCCTCTCCCCCAAAACGGATTTTCAAGGAGGAGGGGGTGACTTCAATTTCCCCCTCTTGATCAATGAGATGTAAAGCCCCTTTCGATTGGCGGGTGTAACTATTCACTAATTCTAAGGCGCGCAAATTCTCAAAGATCATCAAAACGTTGCGAATGCCCGAGGTTTTACCTCGGCGCAGTCGCACGTCGCTTAATTCTTCTGGAAGGCCAGAAAGAAACTCAATGGTGGGTTTAGTAGACATTTGGATTAAAAAGTAAAGTTGAAAATCCAAATTGATAATTGATAATTGAAAGCGATTGATCCCCCCTTGAGTTAGAATTCAGGATTTTAAGTCAGAATTTAGCTCAATTAATCAGCCGCTTTGCCTTGAATTTTTAGGATGAGAAATCCGAGAGATAACCCCACTAGAATCAGGGTCGAAGATAGGACAACAGCGTTAAACAAAATGTCATTAGCGGTCATTTAAAATGCTCCTTCTATTGTGATATAATGGGATCATAAAGCAAGACGACTGAGCCATCTATCCTTTATTATAAAGCACTGAAGTCTCAAAAAAAATCCCCTGTTGAGTCATGATCTCATTTTCCTCGTTCCGTCCTGCTTTGGCTGTTACTATGGGTGATCCTGCCAGTATTGGACCGGAGGTGGTGCTAAAAGCCCTAGCAGACCCCTCTTTAGGGGAAAAATGTACAATCACCCTTGTGGGGAGTCGGCGGCTGTTTCAGGAGGCTTATGGGCATTTGCGGGGCTTAGGACTGGAAGCGATTGCGAATCCTGAAGATTTCCCGATGATTGATTTGCCCATTGCGGAAACTCAGATTCAACGGGGGGTAGGCAGTGCGGCCAGTGGGGAAGCGAGCTTTATTTACTTAAAAGAGGCGATCGCCCAGACTCTAACGGGACATTTTCAGGGGATCGTCACCGCCCCCATTGCGAAATCCCTCTGGCAAGCGGCAGGCTATGATTATCCGGGACAAACCGAGGTTTTAGCCCAAGGTGCAGGAGTGGATCGCTATGGGATGTTATTTGTAGCGCGATCGCCCTATACCCAATGGCAACTGATCACCCTCCTAGCCACCACCCATATTCCCCTCCGTCAAGTTCCTGACACCCTCACCCCAGAATTACTCAGCGACAAACTCGATTTACTCATCCACTGTTTACAAAAAGACTTCGGCATTCATGCCCCCAAAATCGTCATTTCTGGCTTAAATCCCCACAGTGGCGAACAGGGCAAACTCGGCACAGAAGAACGGGATCTCCTAATCCCTTGGTTACAAAAAGAACGCCTCAAATACCCCAATATTTCCCTAGTCGGTTTAGTCCCACCAGACACCCTGTGGATCCATCCCGCCCAAGCTTGGTATGGTCATGTTGATCGGACGAATATAGAACCCCCTCCTTCAGCAGGAAATACCCGACAAGAAAACACCCTGTTAGCCGATGCCTACCTAGCATTATATCATGATCAGGGGTTAATTCCCGTTAAATTAATGGCCTTTGAGCAAGCCATTAACACAACTATTGGTTTACCCTTTATTCGCACATCTCCCGATCATGGAACAGCCTTTGATATCGCCGGAAAAGGCATCGCCAAAGCAGCCAGCATGAAAGCCGCCATCGAGTTAGCGGCCGAATTAGCGAGGTTTAGGAAATTTAGTCAAATTTAATTTTCCCACTTTAATTTTTCTACTTTAAGTTCCCCACTTTAATTTTCCCACAAAGACTCTAGTTCAACCCGTAAAATATTAACATTGGCTACACGACCAATCACTAAACTTTCTTGACCTGCGCGATGTAATTCCTCTTGCCAAAAACGAATACTATCCTCATGTTTTAACCAAAAATTAACAATGGTACTCAGCATTTGATCCCATTCCCAAGCCCATTTATCTGGCATTTGCTCCGCCGACTCTAAAAAACCATCTAGAGTACAGTCCAAACTCCCCAGATAGGCTTTACCCCCTTGTAACGGGTGGGGATTCTGTTCTTGGTAGTGAAAGAACGTGAGGACGGAAGAAACGCCAAGAATATCAAATGTATAGGACATAGCTTCTGGTTTGTCGTAAAAACTGCGAGTTAAGTGTGTTTAAGATGCAGCTTCCAGTTCCGGGGTGTGATTCCTTGACTAGGCTTGGCTAAGGCAGGATTAGACTGAGCTAACGCACCATTAGGATAGGACCACACACCTCTGATTTACTTTCGATTTTTGATGGGATTCAGACCCTCTTGGCTCTAATCTTAACCCAGCTTCCCCATTTTAGGCAGTTTTTTAAAGGTTTTTTAACTCAATCACCTTAAAATCGTTGCCCAGCCAATTAAATTCCCCTCAACTGTCCATCTGGCATAGTAGTTTGCCGAAAAATTGCTTGTTGGTGCTGGGCTTCCTCCAAAACGCCCCCTCGTAAATTAGCCCCGGTTAAATTCGTTTCCTCCAATACCGCTCCCGTTAAATCCGTCCCCCACAAGTAGGCCTCTTGCAGGGTAGCCCGTTTTAAATCCGCCCCGATCAAATTAGCTTGATTTAAATTGGCTCTTGTGAGATTGACTTCAGACAACAGCGCTCCCTCCAAATTGGCCTTACTCAAATCGGCCTCAGTCAGTTCAGCTTTGCGTAAATTAGCGTTCCGTAAGGTCGCCCCGTGGAGCTTTGTGCGCGTCAGAATCGCTGCTCTCAACTGTGCCTCACTCAAATTCGCCACGGTTAAGTTAGCCTCGCTCAAATTCGCCCCACTCAGTTTAGCCTCGCTGAGATCCACCCCATCTAAATCGACTCCTTGAAGATCCACGGCATTCATATAAGCGGCCTTTAATTTCACCCCGTTGAGGATGGCTCCGCGAAAATTTGCCCCACTCAAACGAGCGCCGGATAGGTTTGCCCAACTGAAATTCACTTGGGATAAATTAGCCCAACGGAAATTAATGCCCTGTAAATTGGCTCCACACAAGTTAACACCCTGTAAATTGGCTAACTGTAAATTGACATAGCTCAATATGGCACCGCTTAATTTAGCCTCTTTGAGTAAGGATTTAACCAAATAAGCCCCTGATAAGTTGGCTTTTGTTAAATCAGCCCGGCACAAATCTGCCCGTGTTACTTTAGCCCAACTCAAGTCTACCCGGTATAAAAAAGCGCCGTTTAAATTGGCTCGGCTTAAATTGGCTCGCTTGAAGTTTACGGCACCTAAGTAGGCTTGGGCTAGATTGATCCCCTCTAATTTGGTGCCAGATAAATCAACACCCATTAAGTTAACGCCAGAAAAATCCCGTTCTCCTTTCCCGTAGCGAGCGAGTAGTTCATGAACATCCATAGGCTATTCCCTTGAGTACCGACCACTTGGGATAACTTGAGGGTCAGTCTTTATTCTATTATTGCTTAAAAAATTAAATTTTCTAATTGTGTTTGAATTTCGGCTGTTAAATCTTGAACGGCTTGTTTGGCTTGATGTCTCCCTTCTTTATACACCCCATAACGTTCACTCGCTGAAATCGGCTCACCCACTGTAATTTTAACCCAACGTTTCCCTAAACGAGGACGCTTGGGAATCTTAACCCCGCGAATCCGTTCCACACAATCAAACAGAATGAGTGCTATTTCGGCCATCCGTTCGGCTGTAATGTTGTCTTTTGTGATATAGTCACTGGTCACGGCAACAAAACTTTCTACTAAACGCATATGTTTTGCTTGTAAGGTGGCTTCTTCTGCTACCCAATCGGCTAATCCCTGTTGAAAGGCGGAAATCCCCCGCCAGCTTGGAATGTCTTCCCGATAAATAAAGTTCCAACTTACTTCTTCTAAGCGACGGCAACGGTCAATTAAGTTCCCTTGCGGCTCAATTTTAAAATAGTCTTCAGCTACAGTTAAAGCGACATCAAGTAAGTAGTTAAGACGTTGTTCTAATTGTTGGGGGATGGGATCGTTGGAGTCCGCCGCCAAAGGGGGAATAGAACAGTGGTGGAAGCGGTGATAAAAGTCTTCCATTTGTAAAAGTAACGTTTCGGCAACGGTTAATAAGCGCTCATACAAAATGTCGGGTTGAGCTATGAGGGGGAGGGGGGGTAAACCGAGGTTGTGTTCTAAGTGTTGGATGAGTTTACTAATCTTGGTCCAAGGGGGATTAATAAAGTGGTATTGGATGCCGATGGGGAGCAAAAAAACGGTTTCGCTGCGCTGTTGTTTGGCTAGGTCTTCCACTGCCCAAAAAGCCAGTTGAGCGGTACCGGGTTCCAGGGGACTCACCTTTTCACTATGACCGTTAGTGGCTCCTTCTGGGGCGATGGTCATGGGAAATTGACCATTAATCAGTAAATTGCGGGCGGTTTTTAAGGCGGTGCGGTCTAGGGGTTTGCCGCGATGGATGGGAATGCCTCCCCCTCGGGATAATACCCATCCTAGCCAATCTCCGCCCCAGATGGTCATGCCCCGATCATAGATGAAGTGGCTATGAATGGGGGAGGTGAGGGGAATTTTTTGTTCTTTGGCAGCGCGGGGGATGGCACGGGAGAAGAGATGGATGAGGATTAAGGGATCTTCGACTTCGCTATGGCGAAAGGCAAGGATGAGGCGGATTTTGCCCTGTTGGAATTGTTGGTAGAGGTGGAGGAGGGGGTTAAGGGGACTGGTTTCAATGCGGGAGATGCCCCCAATCAGCCAGCGCCGCAGACGAAAGCGTAGGAAGAGGGGGAGCAGGAGGTGAGCGAGACGGAGGATGAGGGGGTTGT
>NZ_JAIHOM010000100.1 GCF_026130165.1 Spirulina subsalsa FACHB-351
ACGGTAGGGCATACCGGAACTCACGCTTGGGGAGAGATTCCCTCTGGCTTGGTTGGATACGTCCTGCCAAGTTAAGGAAACTCGTTGAACCAAGAATCCCTCGCTTTTAGCGATGGGAGTGTCAAGGAATTGATGTGAAAACCTAAGAAAAATTCCCGAGTTTCAGAAAAAGGGGGATGACTTCACAGGAAATTCTCAATACACTGATTCAAGTTCGCTACATCGAAGGGTTTGCCAATAATCCCAGCCACTCCAAGGGAAGCAAAATAATGTTGATCAAATAAGCGGACTCGTTCCAGCAGGATGATAATAGGGATTAGGGTTGTCTCAGCATTTGCCCTTAGAGATGTCAGGAGATCAAGGGAGGAGGGCATCAGTTCAAAATCCCAGAGAATAACATCTGGTTTAGCACTCCGGGCAAGTTCCAAAGCCTCTGAGGGACTGTTAGCCGTTAAAACCGTCCAAGATGTGGTCATTTCTAAGGCCATTTGATGGATTAGAAGTTGATCCGGGTCCGTTGTGATTAACAGAACTTGTGTAATGTGGGAGGAATGGCAAGAAAAATGACCAGAGGGGTTGATTTGACAGGACAAACCAGGAGCAGTCACTTCTTGAGCGGGATAAATGCTCATGACAGGCATAGTGAAAGAAGTGGGGTAGATTAAAGGATCAGGAGTTACAAGGTGAGCTTGAGGATGATTGGTCAGAAGTTATAATCTTGGCTTCACTGTACAAGGAGTTTGTGAAAAAACTGTGAATGGGACGAAAGGACTGATGAAGCTCACCCCACCTGCGAGGGCGCGAGGTGGGGTCGGGTGTCGCTATTTTGTTCAAATAGGATAGACAATGGGCTTGAGGCAAGAGTAGGAGAGAAAATGAGTTTTAATTCAACCGATAGATTCACACAACGTCTGGAAACGAGAATCGCCGAGGAATTATCCCTAGGGGTGTCTCAAGTGGAATCGGCATTAGATTTGCTACAAGAGGGGGCGACTATCCCTTTTATTGCTCGTTATCGTAAGGAACGGACGGGGGGCCTCGATGAAATCCAATTGCGGGAGTTAGGGGAGCGCTTCGATTACTTGACGGAATTGGAGAAGCGGAAACAGACGATTTTAGAGGCGATCGCATCTCAAGACCAACTCACCCCAGAACTTCAGGCCAAAATCCTCACCTGTAGCCAAAAAAACGAACTCGAAGACCTCTACTTACCCTATAAACCCAAACGCCGCACCAGGGCCACCCTTGCCCGAGAAAAAGGCCTCGCCCCCCTCGCTCAATGGCTACAAAGCCAAAACACCCCCCAATCCCCCCCCGTAAAATTATTATCAGCCGCCCAAGATTATCTCAACCCAGAACAAGGCATTGAACAACCAGAAGATGCCCTACAGGGAGCCGCCGATATCCTAGCCGAAGGAGTAGCCGAAAAAGCAGACCATCGGGCCTATTTGCGCGACTATCTCAGCCAAAAAGGGGTATTCGTCGCCAAAATCAAAAAAGACTATCCCCCCGGAACCACCAAATTTGAAATGTATCGGGACTATCGCAGTCCCTTAACCAAAACCGCCCCCCATAACATTCTCGCCCTGCTCCGGGGAGAAAGCGAAGGCATCTTAAGCCTTGACATAGACTACGATGAGGCCTTTGTCCAGAGCTACCTCGAAGAACAAGAAATCCACACCCGCCACCCCGAACTCCGGCAATTCTATCAGGGGATGTTAAAAGATGCCTTTAAACGTCTCATGCGGACTTCCCTCCTCACAGAAATTCGGGGGCAGTACAAAAGTTTTGCTGACCGAGAATCCATTAAAACCTTTGAAGCCAATTTACGCCATCTTCTGCTCGCCCCCCCGGCCGGGATGAAACCCACCCTCGGCATTGACCCCGGGTTTCGCACAGGCTGTAAAGTCGCCGTATTAGACCAAACCGGGCAGTTTGTCGAGTATCAGGCTATATTCCCCCATACAGGGGAGCAGAAGCGTCAAGGAGCCGCTAAAACCCTACAACGACTGATTACCCAGTATGAGATTGAATTGATTGCCATTGGGAACGGAACCGCCTCCCGAGAAACCGATGCTTTTGTAGGAGAAGTCTTAGCAACCTTACCCCAAAAACCCATTAAGGTGATGGTGAATGAGTCCGGCGCTTCAGTCTATTCCGCCAGTCCTGTAGCGATTGAGGAATTTCCCCATCTCGATATTATCGTGCGCGGTGCCATTAGCATCGGTCGTCGTTTACAAGACCCTCTGGCCGAGTTAGTGAAAATCGACCCCAAATCCATCGGCGTGGGACAATATCAACACGATGTAGACCAGAAATTGCTGAAACAGAAGCTAGAGGAAACCATCGAAAGCTGTGTAAACTATGTGGGGGTTGACCTCAACACCGCCTCAAAAGAACTTCTAACCTTTGTTTCGGGTTTAACCCCCAGTATTGCTCAAAATATCATTACCCACCGCAATCAAAACGGCGCATTTCAGAACCGTCGGCAACTCCTGAAAGTATCTAAACTCGGTCCCAAGGCCTTTGAATTGTGCGCGGGGTTTTTGCGCATTCGCAACGGAGAAAACCCCCTCGATAATACAGCCGTTCACCCAGAAAGCTATGGGATTGTGGAGCAGATGGCCAAGGATCTCCAGTTGCCTCTAAAGAACATCAGTCAAGGAGTCTCCCAACTGCACCGTCTGGATCTCCAGCGCTATGTTACCCCGGAAATTGGACTCCCAACCTTGCAAGATATCATCAAGGAGCTAGAAAAACCGGGACGAGATCCCCGAGATCAGTTTCAATACGCCACCTTTAGAGAGGGAATTCAGGAAATTAGCGATCTTGAAACGGGGATGGAATTAGAAGGGGTGATCACCAATGTGGTGAATTTTGGCGCGTTTGTAGATATTGGTGTCCATCAAGATGGTTTAGTCCATATCTCCCAACTGGCTAATCATTTTGTCAGTGATCCTAAAACTCTTGTTAAGGTTGGGCAGGTAGTCCGGGTAAAGGTGTTAGAAGTAGATCAGAAGTTGAAGCGAATTAGCCTCTCAATGAAAGCAGTGCATCCTCGATAATCTTTAGGCTTTTATCGATTTTTGAGGATAACTGCTTATTTTTTTGATTATTTTTTTTGGGGAATTTAACCCACATCCTAGGGGTAATTCATCAACTACCCCTAGCACAACTGATTGAGGATTGTTCTATCTGTTCAGAAACTGGGTTTCTAATGGTCAAAGAAAACCCGGGGGTTAACTTTCATTTTTTCGAGTTAATAGAACCGGACAATTGGCATTCACCCGCACATAATCGGAAAGAGAAGTTCCTAACAATCGATCTAAATCGGGTAAGGCTTTAGCCACAGAAGGACGACGATCAGGAGATCCTAATAAGAATAAATCTACATTTTTTTCGTCCACTAATTTACAAAGTTGCTCACCGGGTTTTCCTGCCAACACAACAGCACTGTAGGGAATGCCAAAGCGTTTGACTTTCGCGATCGCGGCAGCAACAATGGGGTTATTTTCTGTTTCTGCTCTAGAAAGGGGTAATAATTTAGGGTCTAAATCTGGGTTTACCCGTGCCAAAATGAGTTCAACTCCTGTAGAGCCATTTAATAAAAAGGTGGCTAAATCTAAACTACTTTGGGAGGTTTCTGATTTATCTAGGGCGACCATAACCCGCTTTAATTTGCGCACATAGAGGTCATCGCGCACTAATAACATGGGACGTTTGGCTAGTTGAAAAACATATTGACTGACAGAGTTTTCTAAAATAGCCACAAGACGTTTTAAGCCCCGAGAACCCATAATAATT
Organism: Spirulina subsalsa FACHB-351; assembly: GCF_026130165.1. Taxonomy (GTDB): domain Bacteria; phylum Cyanobacteriota; class Cyanobacteriia; order Cyanobacteriales; family Spirulinaceae; genus Spirulina_A; species Spirulina_A subsalsa_A. The sequence continues at coordinate 3,805 of NZ_JAIHOM010000100.1, forward strand.
AAGTCAGCTTCTACTTCTTCAGCTACTTTTAGTACCGTGTCCTTGGGTTCTCCTTGACGCTTCAGGGTGGTGATTTGCTCGGGATTTAAATTCAGGGTTTCCACGGCTTTGGCGAGTACCTCATCCGCTTCTGCCATTTTGCTGCTCATGGCATCCTCTGAGGCCTGGGGGGGAACAATGGTTAAAACAGTGACATTGACACCCTGAAGACTCGGCAAGTCCAGTAAGGACTGCAACATTTCTTTAGAATTTCCTGTGCCAGAATCTGCTAATAAAATCTTTTTAATCATTGCAACAATCCTTTTGTATCGGCTACAAAGTTTGTAGGTTTTATCCCTCTCTCTTTGATCTAGAATACGGTAAATCTTGACGAAGAAACTTAACGAAATGTTACTAAGATTATAGATTTATGTCATTTTTTAAGCTTAGAGTAGTATTAACCGCCCTCAGACGTTCGAGAATTGCCGGGCTTCACGTCCTGAGAGTCTCGGATTGATAAGGGTTTGGGGGATGTTGTTTTCTCTGGAAATGCGCTGTTTTTGATCATGTTATCTGAGACTCATTATCTGATTCGCTCTTTACAAAATGGGCAGTATTTGGTGGCTCGTCCTCATGGCGAAATAGATCGGACGGGGTATTTACTGTTATTTCACGAGCATTACGAGGCGTTAAGTTATTTGAATACTCACGGGCAGGATGTGGCAAACCAGTTTGCTGTGGAGTGTCTGGGGAAACCTCAAGTGCGGGGCTTGCTTGACCGTTGGGGGTTTCAGGGTGTGGGTTTGGTGCGAGATCCTCTCATTCCTCAGATTGATTTTTTGCGTTACGACGGAATGGGGAATTGATAATTGATAATTGATAATTATTCCCGACTCCCCTGCTCCCCCGCTCCCCCGCTCCCCTGCTCCCCCGCTCCCCTGTTCCCCCGCTCCCCCGAGTTATTGAGCAAGCCCTAGATAAGGATAAGCTATTCTCGCATTCTTTCCCGTCGATACCGGGTTTCTTGTACCACATTCCCTAACCCTTGAATCATCCCTCGACCAATTAAACCAATTCCTTTACCAATCACTTGGGTTAATACATAAACGACACCACTTCCGAGGAAGGAAACGACGGCACGGACGCGAGGGGCCAGGGCATCCCGTCCTTCTAGGACAATTGTCACTAACCAAGGAATTCCTTCTAACTGTTCTAATTCCTGTAAACGGGGGGCATAAATGGGGGTAATTCTTAACTGTCCTCTGTCTAAGGTATATAACCGATATTGACTCTCAAAAATGGCTTTCGGGTTTTCTAAATACCTATCTTGACGGTAACGCCATGATAAGTTATTCCGAAAGCGGGCAATTTCACGGGAGGAGAGAAATTGTCGTTCGTAGAGGGTATATTTTAAGTTTTCAAGTTCAGCAAATTGATTCAGAACAAACTGGATCACTCCGTTAGCGACTTGTAAGATTAAATGATCTAATAATTGACTGGCGCGGGTTTTGGCTTCGGGAGATTCGGGACGATAGGGGACGTTTTCAATGAATAACGGACTTTCAAATAATAAGTAGTTGAGTAAATCTAAACTGAGGGGAATTTGACTTAAACAGTTTTCCTCAATGGGGGGTGTATTCTGAACAATACAATCAAATAAGGGGCGATTGTTCCACTCACTGATGTAGGGACTTAAGAAGGCTAGGGCGGATTTTTGCCATAGTTCTCGCAAGATTAAACTCTGTTGGTTTGCTAACTCGTCTGGGGTAACTTTTAGGAGTTCTAAATCTTCGAGAATTGCCTCTAATTGCTTGACGACGCGATAGAGGAGTTCTTGTTGTTTTTCTCGTCTCAATATTTCTAGTTCTAAGCAAATCGCTGTAGAATTTTGTAGGCCAAAGGCGAGTTTTTGTAAGAATTGGTCTAATAAACTGGGGGCTGGGGTGAGGGCGCCGGGGGCTTCGTTGAGGGGGATGGGGTAAGGATCAGGGGGTTGAGGAGAATCGGGGGGGAGGGAGGGCTGAATAACCACCTCTACGGGGAGCAGTTGATTCACTAACCAGCGAGCGGTTTTGAGTTCCCGTTGTCGTCCTTGCCAGAATAACCAATCCAGGGAGGGGAGATTTTCGCGGTTGAGTTGTTGACTGACTTGGTTGAGGGCGTTCTCGATTTGCTTTAGACCTGAGGAACGGAGATTATATAACCAACGGGGGGGGGTTTGGGGGGTTTGGGGGCTGCTGAGGGCGGGAGGTTCTGGGGGAAGGTTGGGCCAGTGGGGGGCTCCGGTGGCGAGTTGGCGGATGGTGTTGGTGATTTCGGCGATCGCACTCCCTTTGGGCAAATATCCGCTAATCCCCTGTTGTTGGAGGGTTTGGAGCAGTTGGGAATCCTGATAGCTGGATAAAAATAAGGTGGCGGCCTGTTGCTGTTGGCTGAGGAGGTTTAACCCATCACTGACCTCCCTACCCCCTTCTAAGCTTAAGTCGAAGACAATGACCCAGACCTGTTCTGAAGCGTCAGGATTGGGGGCTAGGAGGTCACGGAGCGCGTCTAATCCTTGGGCTGGGTCAAGTTGTCCCCTAACCTCTAAATCGGCTTCTGAGGCTAAGGCTGTGGCTAACCCTAGGCGAAAAATAGGGTCAGGGTCAATCAACAGGAGGGCAATCTGAGAATCAGTCATGCTGAAAGGGGGCAGAATTAAACAGGGGCAACCAAAGAATCACACTGGTTCCGGGTTGAGTGGGAGAGGGGGGGAGCAATCCGAGGTTTGGGTTGGGCTGACGAGGACTCATGATCTCAATTTTACCCTGCATTTGGTCGAGCAATTCTTTCACGATGGCCAAACCTAACCCGGTGCCTGGGATGCTTCCCTGAGCTTGAACTCCCCGATAGTGCCGTTGGAAAATCTGTCCTTGATCGGCTGGGGGAATGCCTAATCCTGTATCATGAAGGGCTACTCCTTGATAAGTGCCTTGGGGGGTAATTTCCGTTAAGCCTGCTTCTAGGGCTACCCCCCCGGTTAAGGTGTATTTCAGGGCATTATCGAGCAGGTTACTGAATACTTCCCGTAGGGCTTTGCCATTGGCGAGAATGGGGGGAAGATGGGGGGGGAGGTGGGTAAACCATTGAAGGTTTTTTTCTTGGGCGATCGCACTGGCCGAGAGTAGGAGGGGTTCTAAAATGTCCAATATCTCCACTGGAGCTAGTTCTAACCTAGCCCCCGGGAGCAGGGAGAGGGGACGAGAAGACTCGGCCGGGAGGAGTTTTGGTGTGGGGGTGAGTTGGGTTTCTAAATCCTCGGCATACTGTTCAAGACCTTGTAGTAAATCTTGCAGGCGATCGCTTTCTCGCACAATACTCTCTGCAATCTTATAGTTGCGATCCTCTGGTAAAAAGCGTTTAAGCAGTAATTTACTGAACGTGCGCAAGGCCGTCATGGGATTGCGAATCTGATGGAGGAGATCATCCAAACGATCCGTCTGTTCCCCCATAGAGCGCAAACGCTGGTCTAGCTGCTCATGAACTCCTCGGGACTGACGATCTAAAAAACAAGCAATCGCCAAGGTTTGCGCGACTTTCTCCAGTTGGGATAATTCCGTTTCGCTCCATCCCTCCTCCTCCCGTCGCGTCACTAATACCCCTAACACCTCGTTGTTGTGAAGTAACGGCAGAACAATCTGTTGTTCTTCGCTCAGGGGGGAAGCTATAGACGACTTAGTTAAGGCCGTTGATTGGGGAGGCCCAGGATGGGCTAGCTCGCTCAGGAAGACCCCCGCAGGCGGTAAAAGGGGATGGGATAAGGGAGTCTGGGGCTGGGTCTTCTGGGGCGTTCTAGATGGGTTTGGAACAGGTTTAGCTGTAGCTCCCTCGGGATACACCACCACTGGAACTAATTTAGGGTTAATCCCTTCCACCCACTGTTCCGTTAAATACACCGCACAGGACACTAAATCAAAGCTCTGGGCTAAAAGTGCCAGTTGAGCTTGACATAGGTTAACAAATTCACGACTGCCAGAAAGGGACATATTACTAGGGGAGATTGAATTTCACCCGGCCAAGAATACCAAAAACACCGGATTTGAGACTGGCCGCACCTCTGAATAGATTAATAGATTATGAGACTGTCAACTTTTCCTAAGAATCTGCCACCATGTGGGATCAACTCCAAATTAATGAGGTATCATACTTAAGTAGACTCAACACACCTCAAACTTTTTCCCTGAAACCCTTGATTTTTTTGCCCAAAGCAGATATACTAGGCACGGCTTTTGTAACTATTATTACATAATATGTTAGCCGAAAAGGGTCTTAAACCAAAACAGGTGTTAAGCCCAAACAGGTGTTAAACCAAAACAGGTGTTAAACCAAAACAGGTGTTAAACCAAAACAGGTTAACCAGAATAGGAGGTAAGCAGATTGGCAAGAAAACGTAAGCGCAAAAGTCGTCGTCGCCAAGAAGGACGCAAGATTCTGGAGTTAGTCCCTCAGTATAACCTAGAAAGTGGTGAAGATAAACCCGTAACAGCCGCACGCAAGTATATCGCTTCAGAAGGGATAACCCCCCCAGCGTTATTAGTTGTTAAGCGAAACGAGCATACCACAGATCGTTATTTCTGGGCGGAAAAAGGGCTATTCGGGGCGCAATATGTGGAAGAGAATCATTTTCTTTTTCCCAGTTTACGCTTGATAGCACCACAAAATAATTCCACGACTCCAGCAAGGGTATCTCAAGGATCAAGTTCTCAAGTCCAAAGCTCTGAAACTCAGAACACCCAAACTCAAAATACCCAAACTCAAAATACCCAAACAAAAAGCGCAGTGGCAGCACCGATAGTTCCATCTATGGTTACATCTCTAGGCAGCCGCTAACGCTCAAAACCCTTAATTTGACAAGAAAAACGAAGGCGATTCGATTTTTCATCTCCCCACTTTACCAGAAAATGGCAAAGTGGGGTATTAACATCTGGGAAATGATTAAACGATGAGGTAGGACAGGTAAAATCCTGGGGTTAAAATGACTTAAATGCTTGATATGGTTGTGATTTTGTTAAATCTGAAGAGAATCTTTATTTTTTAAGGCAAGAAACCATGAAACAACAGGATGTTCGGATGGCCTCGGAACTGTTAATGAGTGCTGGGGTGGTTTCCCTTTTGCTGGGAGTCATTGTAATGGGTGAAGTGCTGCAACGCTTGCAGGATGTGGGAGAAGTGGGTGAGGAAGTGTTTCGGGGCGATCGCCTTCCTGTTCTCCCTTTCCCCGAGCCTCAGTAACCAGTGATTAGTTATGAATTATCAATTTTCAATTCCCTAATCCTTCCAAATTGTCTGCAAACCTTAAAGGATCACCTTCAAAATCGACCCAGATGTACCACAAGACCGTAAAATCATAAATTAGATTGATGTTATAAGACTAGAACACCATTATGAGTTCGCTTCTCCAATCGTCCGACCCAGCATTAACCGTCCCCTCCTCCTCAATGCTGCTTTTGCGTCATCGCCTCAAACTGATCGAGGATTTATGGGAGTCGGTGTTAGAGTCGGAGTGTGGAACGGAATTAGTCAATCTGTTGCGTCAACTGCGTACCATGTGTTCCCCCGAAGGACAAACCACGAATTTAGATCAATCGGCTGTCCTGAAATTGGTTGAACATCTTGACCTCAACGAAGCGATTCGCGCTGCCCGGGCCTTTGCGCTGTATTTCCAATTAATTAACATCCTTGAACAACACTACGAACAACGGGAACAGCAACTCTCCCGCAGTGCGACCTATAAAGCGCTACAACAAAAGGTCAAAGATGCCAAAACCCCTACTTATAATGGGACAGCCGGAGATTCTGGGGAAAATTCGAGTCCTGTCGGTTGGCAACAACTCGAACGGAGTTGGCAAGATACTGATCCCACTTCCCAAAAAGCCAGTACATTCCAGTGGCTATTCTCCTATCTGTACCGCCAGAATATGCCCCCCCAAAAGATCCAGCGTCTGCTGGATAATTTAGACATTCGTTTAGTCTTTACGGCACACCCGACGGAAATTGTCCGGCATACCATCCGACGCAAACAGCGCCGAGTTTCTACGATTTTGCGGCAACTGGATCGGGCAGAGGACGCTTTTCGTGGGGTGGGGTTTGATAATTCTTGGGAAGCTGAGACGGCCATCGAACAACTTTATGAGGAAATTCGCCTCTGGTGGCGAACTGATGAACTGCATCAGTTTAAACCCACGGTATTAGATGAGGTGGATTACACCCTGCACTACTTCCAAGAAGTGCTATTTGAAACCATACCGGAACTCTCGGAACGGTTGCAACAAGCCCTGAAAAGTACATTTCCCCACTTACGCCCCCCGCAAAACAAGTTCTGTTATTTTGGTTCTTGGGTGGGGTCAGATCGGGATGGCAACCCTTCAGTGACTCCCCAAGTTACTTGGTCTACGGCTTGTTATCAAAGGGATTTAGTGCTAGGGAAATATTTGCAGTCTGTTGAGGAGTTAAGCAATATTTTGAGCTTGTCATTGCACTGGAGCAATGTATTACCGGAATTGTTGGATTCTTTAGAACAGGATCGCGCTCATTTGGGGGATGTGTATGAGGAGTTAGCGATTCGTTATCGTCAAGAACCCTACCGCTTGAAATTGGCCTATATTCAGAAGCGGTTGGAAAATACTCGCGATCGCAATCGTAGTCTGGCTAACGCTGATTTTTACCAAATGCAAGCCCTAGAGGAAATTAATCCCCGCCTGGTTTACCATTCTGGGGAGGATTTTCTGGCCGAATTGCGCCTGATTCAGCGCAATATGCAGGAAACTGGGCTACGTTGTCGGGATTTAGACCGCTTAATTGCCCAGGTGGAAATTTACGGTTTCTATCTCGCTCACTTGGATATTCGCCAAGAGTCTCCCCGTCACGCCGAAGCCATTAACGAGATTGCTGAGTATTTGCAGATTTTACCCAAACCCTATGAGGAGTTAACCGAGGTCGAACGTCGGGAATGGTTGGCGGCAGAATTGTTAACTCGTCGCCCCCTCACCCCCCCAGAAATGCCCTTTTCTCAGCGCACCCAAGAAACCTTAGAAACCTTCCGGGTGGTACGTCGTTTACAAAAAGAGTTCGGGCCGCAAATTTGCCAAACCTATGTCATTAGCATGAGCAATGATGCCAGTGATGTGTTGGAGGTGTTGTTACTGGCTCAGGAAGCCGGATTATATGATCCCGCAACCGGGAAGAGTAGCCTTAAAATCGTGCCGTTATTCGAGACGGTGGATGATTTACAACGAGCGCCGGGGATTATGCGATCGCTCTTTGAACTAGACCTCTACCGCGCTGCCCTAGTGGGGGGATATGAAGCCCTCAAAACCTTTGAAAATTCCCCCACGGATCATCCCTACTCCCCTCGGCCTCACTCCCAACCGTTACAGGAAGTGATGTTAGGCTACTCCGACAGTAACAAAGACTCCGGTTTCCTCAGCAGTAACTGGGAGATTCACAAAGCCCAAAAAGCCCTACAAAAACTGGCCAATGAATACGGGTTTGCCCTGCGCATCTTCCACGGTCGGGGCGGTTCCGTTGGTCGGGGCGGGGGGCCAGCCTACGAAGCTATTTTAGCCCAACCCAACGCCACCATTGAGGGGCGGATTAAGATTACCGAACAGGGAGAAGTGTTGGCTTCTAAATACTCCTTGCCGGACTTAGCTCTTTATCACCTAGAAACCGCTTCTACGGCAGTGATTCAAGCCAGTTTGTTGGGCAGTGGGTTTGATGATATCGAACCCTGGAATCAAATTATGGAGGAATTTGCAGCGCGATCGCGGAATTGTTACCGGGCATTGATTTACGAACAACCCGACTTTATTGATTTCTTTATGTCTGTCACCCCCATTCAAGAAATCAGTATGTTACAGATTAGTTCTCGTCCAGCCCGTCGGAAGTCCGGCAAAAAAGACCTCAGTAGTTTACGGGCGATTCCTTGGGTATTTAGCTGGACTCAAAGCCGTTTCTTATTGCCAGCTTGGTATGGAGTGGGGTCGGCGCTGCAAAGTTTCCTCGATGAAGAGCCGGAAGAAAACCTCAAATTACTGCGCTATTTTTACTTGAAATGGCCCTTCTTTAAGATGGTGATTTCTAAAGCAGAAATGACCCTCGCCAAAGTCGATTTACAAATGGCGCATCACTACGTCAGTCAACTCTCAGCACCGGAAGATTTAGAGCGGTTTAACCGTTTATTCGAGCAAATTTCCGAGGAATATCAACGGGCGAAACGAATTATTCTAACCATTGCCGATCATCAACAATTGTTAGATGGGGATCTAGAACTCCAACGGTCGGTACAGTTGCGCAATGGGAATATTGTTCCCTTGGGCTTCTTACAAACCTCCTTGCTCAAGCGCCTGCGGGAATACAACCGTCAAGGCCCCACGGGAGTGATTCACTATCGTTACAGCAAGGAAGAGTTGTTACGGGGTGCCTTACTCACCATTAACGGCATTGCGGCCGGAATGCGTAATACCGGTTGAGGGCGTGAATCCATAATTAATTATCAATTCTCAATTATCAATTCTCAATTGAAGCGGGTCATCAATCAGCGTATTCTGGAAAGAAGGAAGATTGAGAACACCGAACAACCTAGATGACACTCCAAAACACTCCATCCCAGGAAAAACCCGATATCGAGACATTGCGGCAGCAACTGACCACTGGGAAGACCCAACAACAGTACAGCGCGATCGCCCAATTAGGCCAAGCCGGAGATTCTGGACTGGCCTGCTTAATGGACTATTGGCGAGAACAACCCCAAATCACCCCCAGCCCCCTCCTCGGCAAGATTCATCAAGCCCTCTATGCCGCCCAAACCCCCGCCACCGAAAACTTTTTGCGCAACTATCTCCCCAGTGGTTTAGTCCCCCTTAAGTCCGATTGCCAAGTAGACTATCAGCCTTTAGCACAACATCTCATCGCCCAAGAATTTTTAGAAGGCGATCGCCTCAGCCTGCAAAAACTCTGTGAAGCCGCCGGAGAAGCCGCCCAAAACCGGAAATGGTTATACTTCTCAGAAGTCGATAAAATCCCCGTCACCGACTTTCACACCGTCAACACCCTTTGGTTAACCTACTCAGAAGGTAAATTTGGTTACTCCGTCCAACGAGACTTATGGTTAGCCCAAGGTAAAGACTTCTCCAAACTTTGGGATAAAATTGGCTGGCGCAAAGAGAACAACTGGACCCGCTACCCCAACGAATTTATCTGGGATCTCAGCGCCCCCAAAGGTCATTTACCCCTCTCCAATCAACTACGGGGCGTTCGCACCTTCGAGGCCATTCTCAGACATCCCGCTTGGACCAGTTGATTCCCGAATTGGAGTGATTTTCCGCCATTAACCGGGAAAACTAAGAATAACATCGGGAATGTTTTGAGTTCTAATCAGCCGTGATGCTAACAGCTAATTTGAGATGCGGGAGTAGTGCAGTGAGCGTAAATAATCGGCTTTTTTGCCGTTTAGATGGTCTAACGTCCAATACCCGAGAACAACAACGCCTTGAACGCTTAAGTCAATTGGGACTATTGACCAGCGACCTTGTTCCCGTGTTTGATGAAGCAACCCAAACCGTTGCCCGTTTCCTCGCAACACCCATCAGCACCCTAAATTTATTGGTGGAAGATCAACTGTGGTTAAAATCCACAGTAGGCTTGTCCCATGTGGGTTTAATGAGTGACCTAGCCAACTCCCGCCGCCTACCATTGATTGAGTCCTTTTGTCAATATATCATCGACACCCAACAGCCTCTAGTTATTGAAAATGTCGCCCAGGACGCCCTATTTTCCCGCAGTATCCTATTTCAACACTACGGTATCCATGCCTATGTAGGAGTGCCATTAATCACCCAAGAACGCGAATGTATTGGCACCTTAACCGTCATGGATCTCCACCCCAGATCATTTTCCCCCCAAGAGATTGAATTTTTAAACTTAACCGCCCGTTGGTGCATCAGCGAGTACGAACGTAGCCAACTGCTCCCCCTTAGTCCCCCTCAAGCTAGGGATAGCCTCACAGAACCGACCCAAGGCAGTGCAGGCTGGACTAGCCCTAATTATAGTTCTGATGTTTTAGTCATCGAGGAAGGGAAGAAACCCGAAGCCCCCAGTTTAGCCTTAAACACCGTAGACACCCTCAAAGTCAAATTATTGGCCACCTTAACCGAAGAATTACGCAATCCCTTGACCTCCATTATGGGCATGGCGAGGGTGTTAGAACAGGGCGTTTATGGCAGTTTGACCCCCAAACAACGGGAGTATATCGAGATTATCTACCGCAGTGGTCAAAACCTATTAGCCCTAGTCGAGGAAATTCTGGGACTCGAAGTATTAGACCAGAAAAACCGTCAACTTCAGTTAAGTGCCGTCGATATCGAGATGATCTGTCAACAGGCCATCTCTAATCTGCAATCCTTCATAGAACTACAACAGCAACAAATCCACCTAACCGTAGAACCGGGGAATCGCATTTGGTTACTCGACAAAGAGAAAGTCAAACAGGGGATTTATTACCTAATTTTTAGTTTACTCAGTGCCGCCCAACCCGGCAGCCAAATTGATGTTCATGTTTCCCGTCACACCGGGAAAACCCTCTCCTCTCCCCATCTCCAGATAGCCCTCTGGACATCCAATCCTTGGTTAAACCCTGAACACTTAGAAGAGCAAAACACCGAAGGATGCACAGCCAGTCAAGAGCTAACCAGCGCCTCATTGTTAACCCATCATAGTGTTCCCCTACTCAAAGGCACCATAACCCCCGAAGATCAGCCCCAAGAAATTGATTTAGCCTCTCGGGAGGGCTTAGGTTTATTACTCTGTTGTAGTTTAATTGAACTACATGGGGGCAGTATTACCGTACAAGGTACCCCAGAATTAGGTTATCGGTATCTGCTTAAATTGCCCCAATTGGAGCAAAAAACCCCCAACTAGCCCCTCAGCAGACCATCTTTGCTTACTCTAAGCCCACCCTCAAGGGAGATTCCTGTTAGACTGGAGTTTTGAGTAATGTAAAGTAAACTTATTTTTTAAACTATGTCCGTTCTGGCCGCGATCGCAGTCCTCGTTGTTTTAATCATCGTCCACGAGTTGGGTCACTTCGCCTCAGCCCGTTTACAAAATATTCACGTTAACCGTTTTTCCATTGGTTTTGGTCCGATCCTACTCAAATATCGGGGCAAAGTTACAGAATACACCGTCTGCGCCATCCCCCTAGGCGGGTTTGTCGGCTTCCCCGACGACGACCCCGACAGCGACATCCCCCCCGACGACCCCAACCTCCTCCGCAACCGTCCCATCTTAGACCGGGCCATCGTCATCAGCGCCGGAGTCATTGCTAACTTAATCTTTGCCTACTTCCTCCTAGTCACACAAGTCGCCACCTTTGGTCTACCCGACTTTGACTACAAACCCGGAGTCGTCGTCCCCGAAGTCCTGACCACAGAAGTCACCGCCGCCCAAACCGCAGGCATGGAAGCCGGAGATATTATCCTGAAAGTCGAAAACGAGACCCTCAACGCCTCTCAGGAAGCCGTCCGCTTGTTAATGAATCGGATTCAAACCTCCCCAGAACAACCCCTCAACTTAACCATTCAACGGGGAGACGAAACCTTAGCCTTAACCGTCACCCCCCAGCGGTCAGACGATGGCAAAGGCAAAATCGGCGTTGTCCTATCCCCCAACGGCCAAATCACCCACCGTCACCCCAACAGTATAGGAGAAGCCTTTACCGTTGGCGGCAATGAATTCCAACGTCTCACCAACTTAATTTTAGGCGGGTTTATGCAGTTAGTGAGCAACTTTGGCGAAACAGCAGGTCAAGTTGCCAGTCCCGTTAAAATTGTCGAAATTGGCGCAAACTTAGCCAGTTCTGATGCCGGGAGTTTATTCCAATTTGGCGCACTCATTAGCATCAACCTAGCCATTATTAATATTTTGCCCTTACCTGCATTAGATGGCGGACAACTCGCCTTTTTATTAATTGAAGGACTCTTAGGCAAACCCTTACCCGCCCGGATTCAGGACGGCATCATGCAAACCGGATTTGTCTTGTTATTAGGCTTAGGCGTGTTTTTAATTATTCGCGACACCGCCAATTTAGCCGTCGTCCAGCAGTTATTTCAGTAATTAGGGCTTGTTGAATAACTCTACTCGTGGGGCTAGGGAACAGGGAGCAGGGGAGAAGTAATAGGGAATTGATAATTGACAATTGACAATTGTTTCCGACTCCCGATTCCTGACTCCCTGTTCCCTATTCCCTATTACCCCATCTTGACAAGTTAAGACCTCAAGTTAGAAGTCAAGAGCATCGGGAGTCGGGAATCCTCTCCCCTGCTCCCCTGCCCCCCTATTCCCTAGGATTCCCCCTTACCCAACACAAGACCAAATAACTCACTAAACCCAAGGCCAATCCTAACCCTAAACTTAGCCCAAACGTATAGAGGGGGCGTGACGTTTGCCCAGACCAAGCACCAGCCGCCGCCGAAGACACCCCAATCCCCACACCAGCCGCCCCAATGAGGTTTTCAACACGAGAATCCCGCTCCCCCCGTGCCGCATCCACAATCACCTGCAACGTCTTAATATGTTGCTCCCGCACCCGCAGCCCCGGACTCAAACTCTCAATATCCTGCTGAATTTGCTCCTGATAAATCATCCCCTGACTGTCCCCAAAATCCGCCCACAACTTCAAGTCACTCGGTTGAATATAGCGAGCATCAGCCGTTAAACGCTGCAACCGCTCAAAACGACGCTGATAAGCCTTGAGATTCGTCTTCAGGGTTTGCAATTGAAGCGACAACCCCTCAATCCCCCGCGTGTGACGATCCAGTTTCTGCATATTGTCATACAACAGGCGGCGCAACTCCTGAAAATTGCCCCGCACCGCTTGGGAAGTCGTCAAGTCAATCTGACTGGGGGGAATCACCTCACTGGTCAAAGGAAAAAACGCTTCTTGACTCAACAGGGCCTTAATCTTACGGCTTTGTTCATAGCTCCAGCGCACCTTATGTTCATAATAGAAAAGCCGTTGCAATTCATAATAAAAATCACTAAACCCCAACATCGTTTCCCGATCTGGAGCCAAAATAACGAGCAAATGTTCTCCTGAAGGTAAAACCGTAGAACAGAAAGAATTCCCCACCAAGCGCCCCGTTTCCAGTCTCTCTCCCTCAACATTCCACAGCTTGAGAATTTCCTGGAAGACCTGTTCTTCCGTCTCCTCCCGGATTTGTTGCCGCCAGCGCGTGATCACTAGCCAAGATTGACCGATAGACCCCTCAATCCCCGCGAGGTGTCCTTTCAGCTTCTCCAAAACCTCCAGAGGTTGGGGTTTTTCCTCCTCCCGCACTGCCCCATAGAGCAGTAGACCCATGGTATCCCCTAAATCGCGCTCCCCATAAATCGCCTCCCAATCCTTGTCTTGGTAATAATCCGACTGACCGGAAACCTGCAAAGCCTCGTGGTCTTTTTGCCATTTCCCCCAAGTGGGATGGCCTTGAGCTTGGTTAACGGGGTAACGGTGATAACTAAAACAGAATAAATGGGGATAAATCAAGGCTGCCATCCGGTCACTCCCGCCGCCCAACTGAGGGGATCTAACCCTGATGCAGCCAAGGATTCACGAGCCTTCTGATCAGGTGTTGGACTGCCGATAATTTCTTCTGCGGATAAAGCCACATTGGTTTCTTCGCTATTTGCTGCGGTGTCAGAACTCTCTGGGGATACTCTGGAACGCATGATCTTGTTCCGTCGCTGAATCGTGTAGCCCGCCACCAGTTGACGATGAAAGGTCTTGTAGCGGTCCCAGAATGAGGGGTTAGGTATAGCTTGCTGGGCAGCCCGAAAAAACGCATCGGGGTTATCTTTCCAGAGAGTGGCATCTAGGGAGGGAATTGTTTCCTCCTCGGGGCTAGTGACCAAGGTGGCGAGAAAGGCTGTCATGAGGGTGTTCATGGTCATCAGGCAATGAAGGGTGGGGGGCTATCTCTATGATGCCTTAAAACAGTTAAGAACCACACCGGGCAAAAGAATTGATAATTGATAATTGTTTCGCGGTCTGTAGGTTGGGTGAAGCGCCAGCGCAACCCAACACCCCCACGAATGTTGGGTTACGTTCCACCTAACCTACCAACTAAATCCCTGTAGGTTGGGTGAAGCGCCAGCGCAACCCAACACCCCCACGAATGTTGGGTTACGTTCCACCTAACCTACCAACTAAATCCCCGTAGGTTGGGTGAAGCGCCAGCGCAACCCAACACCCCCATAAATGTTGGGTTACACTTCGTTCCACCCAACCTACCAACTAAATCCCTGTAGGTTGGGTGAGTAAAGAAACCGGGTTTCTGAGCGTTAACAAGCTCACATCACGTCACCATGAAGGACAAAACTCGCCCAATGATAGGGCGTAGCATAGGGTTTATAATCCGGTGGGTGTTGTTCCGGTTTGTCCTCAATATTCGCCGCTATACTATCGCACCACATCTCAGCATTGAAACTTAAACCGGGCTGGATTGCCTCACGATACCACTGGGCGAGGTCTTGCCATGTTAAGTGTTGCAGACGGGTTTGAGCGTGGTGGAGGGCTTCGACTGGGTTCTGGTGGGTCTGGTAGTGGCGGAAGAATTCCACTACGAAGATCATGCTTGCATCTTCGTCCACCGTCCAGAGGGTGCTGAGGACAAATTGACTGCCTTGGTCGCGGAAAATGGCGGGAAACCCGACAAACTCGTTGATGAAGTCTTCTGTGTTGGTGATACCCGTTTCGCAAGCTCCCAGACAGATTAGGGGGAGGTTGAGGGCTTCTATGTCCCATAGTTCCTCTAGGGTGAAGGGTTTGTCATGGCTGAGAAGTAGGGCGGATTTCATGGGGTCGGTGGGGTCATGTTCGCCGTGTCCGGTGAAGTGGAGAAAGGGGGCGGGGGTTTGCAGGGTTTGGCGGAAGGCGGCGGGGGTAACGTGATCTGCGGTTAGGAGTTGGGAGGTGGGGTAAAGGTGATGAATGAGGTCGGTTTCGAGTTGGGCGAAGTTGATGGTTTGGCGGGTGGTGGGGTGGCCGATGAGGTGGGGGGGATGGTCGGTGGGGGAGGGTTTTTGGGGTGGGGTATGGGTGAGGT
>NZ_JAIHOM010000001.1 GCF_026130165.1 Spirulina subsalsa FACHB-351
TACGGTAGGGCATACCGGATCTAAAGCTTGGGGAGATTTGCCCTCTAGCCTGGTTGGAGCAATCCTGCTAGGTTATGGCGAGTCTGTGAACCAAGAATCCTCGTGCCTTTAGGCCGAGGAGTGTCAACTGTGGACCAATATAGTCTCGGGTTAGCACTGACACCCCCACCTCGCCCAAGGCAGGTGGGGCGAGCTTCATTAAGTTATGGCGAAAAGCCATCTCTGATCAGCAAATAGTAATGAGCAAAGGGGTTTCTGCCCCTCCTAGGACAAATTAACTGGATACCAATGAAGATATTAGACAATATATTACAGTCTCATAAAAAACCATCTCCTTCAACTCAGGCCTTGCCCCCCCTGAAAAAGAAGCGTAGCGGGATTCAGATTAAATCCGAGGTGGAAATTGAACGGATGCGAGAATCGAGCCGGATTGTGGCGACGGTGCTTAAGGAGTTGGCGCAACGGGTTCAACCGGGGATGACAACGGCAGATTTAGATGATTATGCCGAGCAACGGATTCGGGAAATGGGGGCGGTTCCGAGTTTTAAGGGATATCATGGTTTTCCCGCTTCCATTTGTATCTGTATCAATCAGGAAGTGGTGCATGGCATCCCGAACCCCAAAAAGGTCATTCGAGGGGGAGATGTCCTGAAAATCGATACAGGGGCCTTTAAGGACGGCTATCATGGAGACTCTTGTATTACGGTGGCTGTGGGCAAGGTGAGTCCCGAGGCAGCGCGGTTGATTCGGGTGGCGGAAGAGTCGTTATATAAGGGGATTGAACAGGTTAAGGCGGGGAATTTTTTGTTAGATATTGCTGGGGCAATTGAAGATCATGTGAAGGCACAGGGTTATAGTGTGGTGGAAGATTACACGGGGCATGGTGTGGGGCGCAATCTCCATGAGGAACCGGCGGTTTTTCACTTTCGGACGCGGCAGTTGCCCAATGTGAAGTTAAAAGCGGGGATGACCTTGGCCATTGAACCGATTATTAATGCTGGGTCTAAGGTGACTCGGGTATTGCGCGATCGCTGGACGGTGGTGACAGTAGACCAATCCCTCTCGGCACAGTTTGAACACACGGTTTTAGTCACCCCCGATGGCTACGAGATTTTGACCGATCGGAATCGGGTTTAAGTTAACGATAGTTGGTGACACCCCCGGCCGATCAGGGTTGGGGGGAGTTCATAAGAAAAGGGTGGGAGTTTGGAAACTCAGTGTCTTTAGACCTGAGAGGAAAAACGACTCAGGGGAATTTATTCCCCTTTAAGTTATAACAACTCATCAACTCGGGGATGATCTTTGAGTTGTTGAAGGACTTGCTTTATCTCTTGGGTACGGCTTTTGTGGGCGACGAGGGTAACATTGCGATCGCGCACAATCACCAAATCCTCCACCCCAATGGTCACAATCGTCTCCTGTTCATCACTGGCGTAGATAATAGCCCCTTGGGTATCCCGTCCCACATGATCCCCTAATTCCACATTAGCCGCCTCCCCCTTAAGCAGCCGTTCAATGGCATTCCAATCCCCCAAATCATCCCAGCCAAAATCCCCCGGTAACACATAGGCCAGTTGGGTTTTTTCCATCAGCGCGTAGTCAATACTTTTCTTTTCCAAGCTTCCGTAAGCCCCTTTCCCCTGTTCCCTCAAAGGATTGAGAATATGGGGGGCATATTGTGCCAACTCCCCTAAGACCACACTCGCCCGGAAAATGAACATCCCACTATTCCAGCTAAACTTACCCGTCTCAATAAACTGCTCCGCCGTGGTCAGATCGGGTTTTTCCGTGAAGCGACTCACCCGATACACAGGCAATCCGCCATAATCCCCCTTTTTCTCCCCCTGTTCAATATAGCCGTAGCCTGTTGAAGCGTAAGCCGGCTTAATCCCTAACGTTACAATCGCCTCCTCCTCGGCCGCAACCCTAGCAGCCGCCTTTAATGTGGCACAATAGGCAGTCTGATCCCCAATCCAATGATCCGCCGGGAAAAAGCCAATCACCGCCTCCTCCCCTTCCCGTTTCGCCACCTCCAAGGTCGCCCAAGCCACGGCCGGGGCTGTATCTCGTCCTTCCGGTTCCACCAGTAGGTTCTCCTCGGGCAATTCCGGCAATTGTTCCCGGACTCCCTCAGCAATTAACGCTGAAGTAATCACCCAAAGTTTATCCCATCCTCCGGCCATCTCCAGTAATCGGTCGGCCGTAGCTTGTAGTAAACTCCGACCACTACCGTCTAAACTCAGAAACTGTTTCGGTCGTTGTCTCCGACTTAAGGGCCAAAACCGTTCACCTTTTCCCCCCGCGAGGATGACTGGAATTAATGATTGACTCATGCGCTCAACAACCTTCATTCTTTTTCCCCATCCTATCCTGTGTTGGGGGATCTAGTGCTGTAAACAGTTATCAGTCATCAGTAAACTGTAAGAGGGGGAAATTGAGAATTAATAATTGATAATTATTCATTGTTCCCTCTTACCCAAGGACTTCACTCAGAGAATTGTAAGTTCTGCGCAGAATATCTCAAGAGGGCGTTATAATCCACCTTGAGATTGAATATAGCAGTGAAGTTTAAACCCCCAGTTCCCGCTTAAGCTTAAGCAGCCTAGAACATAGGTTCTATGATCAACTCGTACTTAAAGTTTTGATGGTGTTGAGGTGACGGTGAAAGACAGCATGGATATGCTACCCAAAAGTCTCCCAGAAGGAAAAACCGACAGTAGGACAGATTCTTCCGTCCAAACTCCCGGTAAAAACCTTGATCAGTTGTCCTTAAATAAGGGCAGAAAATCTGAAAAACGCTCCCCTAAAGCCCGGAAAGTCCCTGTCGGGTTAAAAATGATCTGGGGGGTGACGTTTCTCACTGTAGCGACGTTTTCCGCCGCAGTGGGGGCGATTTTGGCGATGGTTGGACCCCTGCCTTCCCTGCCGATGTTCAGCGTTAAGGAAGAAGCAGCTACGGCCGGGACTACGAGCATTGAGGAGGCGAAAACCAAGGCCATTCCGCCCCTTTTCCAGTACAAAGTAGAGCGCCCGGTGAATATCTTGGTGATGGGGATTGACCGGGTATTAGAGGCGGAAGATGGCAGCGATGAGGCCTTTAGTGGCAACACGGACACCATGATTCTGCTGCGTTTTGACCCGACGGATAACAGTTTACGGATGTTGTCAATTCCCCGAGATACTCAGGTGATTATCCCTCGGGTGGGTCAGGGTAAAATCAACGCGGCTAATGTTTACGGGGGGCCACAACTGGCGATGCAGGTGGTGAGTCGCACGTTAAATGATGTTCCGATTGATCGTTATGTGCGTGTTACCAATGATGCGTTTCAGGAGTTAGTGAATCTCGTCGGTGGGGTGGAGGTGTATGTTCCTCAGCCCATGGTCTATGAAGATCGTACCCAAAATTTGAAAATTGACCTGAAACCGGGTTGGCAACGGTTAAATGGGGATGAAGCGGAACAGTTTGCCCGTTTCCGGATGGATGAGTATGGGGATATTGGACGAGTTCAACGCCAACAGGTTTTATTAAAGGCGTTGCGGGAACGTTTAGAACATCCTACGGTGTTACCTCGTCTGCCGAAGGCCATACAACTGATGCTACAGTACATTGACACTAATTTGAGTTTAGAAGAAGTTCTGGCTTTAGTGAACTTTGGCATGAGTTTAGATCGGGATAATATCCGCATGGTTTTATTACCGGGACGCTTTAGCGATGTGAGCGAGTTTGAGGGGATTAGTTATTGGATTATGTCCCGTCAAGGGCGCGATCGCGTGGTGGCGGAGTATTTTGATCAAACGGGAACATCGGGAGTCCCCCGGGAGCGAGATCCCAAACGGGTACGCATTGCCATCCAAAACGCTAGCGAGGATTCTGAGCTTCCGAGAAAGGCGGTAGAATATTTGAATAAACAGGGCTTCCACAATATCTACTACTCGAACCGAGATTTCGCCCGCCCCTTACGGACTACGGAGATTATTGTTCAACAGGGCGATCGCAATGCGGCCCAAGCGCTGCAAACGGCCTTAGGTTTCGGTCGTGTTGAAGCGAATTCAACGGGGGATCTAGGTTCAGAAATTACCATCCGCGTGGGGGCTGATTGGTATGATCTCCTAGGACAGAATCAGGATGAAACAGAGAGTTAATATTTGGTTAAAGCGCATTGTAGGATTAGTTTTGCTCCTTTTATTAACGGGGGGCTGGCTAGTCCTCAATGCGCGCCCCGCTTGGGGGCAAGTGGGTAAGATTAACTACGCCCTGACGGATTTACAGGAGCGGAATTTTTCGGGGCAGAATTTAGAACGGGGAGTCTTTGCGGGGGCGGATTTACGACGGGCGAATTTTGCGGGGGCGAATTTACGGGCTTCGATTTTAACCAAGGCGATTTTTTTGGATGCTAATTTAACGGGGGTGGATTTAACGGAAACTTTTGGCGATCGCGTGGATTTTAGTGGTGCGAATCTCTCCAATGCCATTTTCACCGATGCCATGCTCACCAGTAGTCACTTTTTTGACGCGACCATCACCGGGGCTGACTTTTCCGGTGCTATCTTAGATCGGTATCAAGTCTCTTTAATGTGTGAACGGGCCGAAGGGATTAATCCCACAACAGGGATCGCGACGCGGGCTAGTTTGGGCTGTAGGTAGGGTTTGCAGAATAACTCTACTCGTGGGGCTAGGGAACAGGTAATAGGGAATAGGGAATAGATAATTGATAATTTCTCCCCTGCTCCCCTGCTCCCCTGCTCCCCCTCTCCCCTGCTCCCCGACTCCCGACTCCCGACTCCCGACCTTGTTGGGTTGCGCTGTCGCTTCACCCAACCTACGAATCTATAGAATTACTGATTACTGATCACTGTTTTTTTATGACTTTAACCGCGACGGATATTCAAGCCGTTCTCGCCCAATATCCCCCCTATAATCTCCTGCCAAGCAACGTTTTAAGCCGCTTGGGGGAGCAATTCCAACCCCTGCGCTATCGTATGGGGCAAACGATTCTATTACGGGATAAACTGCCCAGTCAGATCGTTTTCATTGCAGAAGGTCAGGCGCGGTTATTAGGTTATGATCCCAATACCCAAATGCCCTTAACTCTAGCCCTCCTAGAAAAGGGGGAAACGGTGGGGCCGGCGGGTCTATTGCGCGGTGTGGGCTGCGAAACGGTGATTGCTTCGACGGAAACCCTCTGTTTGACTTTAGATCAACGGGGGTTTTTTCAACTGTTGAATGAGTATCCCTCTTTTGCCGATTATTTCCAAAATCAGGCGGCGATCGCAGAAATTTTTGCCGTCCTCAGTTATCAAATTGGGACGACGGAGGATCTGCCCATTCCCCTCCGGGGCATTGATGATGTCAAACTGTTGGCTAAACCTCTGACGGCACAATGTCAAGTCTGTGTACTGCCCCCGGGCAAAACCAATGTACAAAATCCAATGGTACGCCCCCTCTTACAGTCGGATTGGCTGTGGTTTGTCAGTGGGGGAGGGGAAGTGATGAATCACCCCGTTGGGCAGCGCTTCCAATTGCCCCCCGGGGAAGAACAAATTCAAGTGCGGGGGAGTTTACCGGCCCGGTTTCTCGGTTTTCGGGAACAGCATCTGCGGACGATGTATCAGGAGCATCTGCCCCCCCTACCCTCTAAATTTGTTCCCCCAGACCCCGCTAATCTCGCCTCTGAGGCCCCACAAGGGCGGGCAAGGGGGGAGGATATCCCCTACGCCCCAGAGGTGGAGGAAGCGGCCACAGAAGCCCCTCGGGAACGGAAACGGGGCCGCCATCGTTACCCTTTTGTGCGGGGTGGGGGCATGGTGGATGGGACTGTGGCCTGTTTTCAGATGCTGAGTCAGTATTTTAATATGCCTTTCCGTCGGGATGTGATCCGTCGGGTGGTCACGGAGCAGGTACAGCGTCAGGGGGGAATTTCTCTCTATTCGGCCGGGGCGATTTCGGAGTTAATTGGCCTCAATGCCCAACTGGTGACACTGCCTGCCAAGAGTGTCACCCGTTTACAAGGGCCTGCTTTGGTGGTGTGGCAGGAGAGTTTAGCCATTTTGTATGAAATTAGCGATCGCCAGTTAGTGATTGCGGTGCCGGAATTGGGCATTTTACGCCGCAAACCAGCCGATTTCCTCGATACTTGGGAGGAAGTGGGGTCTGTTCTCCTGTTGCAACCGACGAAAGAAACCCCCACCCAACGGTTCGGATTTCAGTGGTTTTGGCCGGCTTTATGGCGGTATCGCAGTGTGTTAATCGAGGTGTTTATTGCCTCGTTTTTTGTCCAACTGTTTGGGTTAGCTAATCCCCTCATTATTCAGGTCATTATTGATAAAGTCATTGTACAAAATAGCCCAGATACATTACAGGTTTTGGGCATATTTTTAGTCGGGGTGGCTGTTTTAGAAGCCATCCTCACCACTGTCCGCACTTATCTATTTGTGGATACAACTAACCGCATTGATATGGGGTTAGGGTCAGAAATTATTGATCACCTGTTACGTTTACCCCTGCGCTACTTTGATAAACGTCCCGTTGGGGAGTTATCGAGTCGGGTCAATGAACTGGAAAATATTCGCAATTTTCTCACAGGAACGGCTTTAACTGTAGTTCTGGATTCTATCTTTTCGGTGGTCTATATTGCCGTGATGATCTTCTACAGTTGGCAGTTAACCATTGCGGCATTAGCCACCATTCCCCTCTTTGTGATTTTAAGTGTGGTTCTCTCGCCGATTATTCGTCAACAATTCCGCACGAAAGCGGAACGCAATGCCCAAACTCAATCCCATCTGGTGGAAGTGGTTTCGGGGATTCAAACGGTGAAAGCCCAGAATATTGAATTACGCTCCCGTTGGCGTTGGCAAGAATATTATGCTCGTTATGTGACGGCGGGTTTTCAAACGGTGATTACCTCAACTTTGGCGAGTTCCTTTAGTAGTTTTTTTAATAAGTTTTCGGGCTTGTTGGTGTTATGGTTTGGGGCTTATTTGGTCTTAGATCGGCAACTGAGTTTAGGACAACTGATTGCTTTTCGGATTATTGCCAGTTATGTGACTAATCCGTTACTGCGTTTAGCCCAATTGTGGCAAAATTTCCAAGAGGTCGCCCTTTCTTTGGAGCGTTTGGGGGATATTTTGGACACGCCCCAAGAGGGGGAAGAGGATCGGGGAAATATCCCCATGCCTCCTATTGTGGGTCATGTGAAATATGAGAATGTTTCTTTCCGGTTTAAGAGTAATGCGCCTCTGCAATTGGTGAATGTTAATATTGATATTCCCAGTGGGAGTTTTGTGGGGATTGTGGGGAAAAGTGGGGCGGGGAAAAGTACCCTCACTAAGTTATTAGTCCGTTTATATGATGTGGAGTCGGGGCGGATTTTATTGGATGGCTATGATGTGGCTAAGGTGGAATTATATTCCCTGCGGCGACAAATTGGGGTGGTGCCACAAGATCCTCTGTTGTTTGATGGCACGGTGCAGGAAAATATTGCTATGAATAATCCTGACGCGAGTAGTGAGGAAATTATCGAAGCGGCTCAAATTGCGGCCGCCCATGAGTTTATTATGAACCTTCCGGCGGGGTATAATACCCGGGTGGGAGAACGGGGTGCCGCGCTTTCTGGGGGACAACGACAACGAATTGCGATCGCCCGCACTATTTTACAACGTCCCTCTCTCCTCGTCCTTGATGAAGCTACCAGCGCCCTCGATTATCCCACGGAACAACAAGTTTGTCGGAATTTGGCGGAACGATTTGGCGATCGCACTGTGTTTTTTATTACTCACCGTCTCGGCACTGTGCGCCATTCTGATATTATCCTGATGATGGACGCGGGATCTGTGGTGGAACACGGCACCCACGAGGAGTTAATGGCTCTCCAAGGTCGTTATCAAGCGCTCTATCAACAACAAGATGCTAAGGTGGGAACGGTTTAAGGTGGCTCAT
Source organism: Spirulina subsalsa FACHB-351 (assembly GCF_026130165.1). Taxonomy (GTDB): domain Bacteria; phylum Cyanobacteriota; class Cyanobacteriia; order Cyanobacteriales; family Spirulinaceae; genus Spirulina_A; species Spirulina_A subsalsa_A. The sequence goes on from NZ_JAIHOM010000001.1 coordinate 7,937, forward strand.
CTTTGGCTTTGTTTAGCACAGAGAGGGTAATTTGTCAAGATTGTGCGATATTTTCCGAGGCTCCCGGAAATAGCGTCATCGCCACCCAACAACTGGAAACCGTCGCCAAATACACCCCCACCTCGCCCGGCAGCCTCAACAGTCCCTCATCGGGCGCGTCACCCGTCTGAGCGAACTAGAAACCCTCTACTTACTGGAACAAGAAGGCATCCTACGCTCTCCCTTAGCCGTCCTTCCGCGCCAACAAATAGCCCGCCGCAACCGCCAAAATTTAACCCGTCGCGAGTCTTAAACTCCCCGTTTAATCGTTTTCTAGAACTTGGTGAATACTTTCAACGACCTGCTCAATAAAGTCAACCGTATCATTAGCCATTTCCGGATTGATTTCCCAGCGTCCTCCAATGCCAAAAGTTGGATCAATATCAGCTTCATGAGCAATTTTATTTCTACGGTCTACAATTAAACTTAATTGTTGTTTAACCTCTTGTGTCTGCTTTCCCAAATGGGTTGCAACTTCGTCCCAAAGTTTTTTATCTGAAATCAGTCTAATGGCATCTGCTATTTTCTCCGGCTGTTGAAAACTTTGATATCCTAAGCGTACTCTAATTTCATCTTCCAGCCAACAATCTTGATTTAATCGACGGCTCAGACTGCTCGATAAAATAGGGATAAAATCAGACACAGAATAGGATTGTTCTAAAAAATCAGAACCTTGATTTTCCCGAATTTCATCTTCTAACCAACTGGCAATATCTAGAGCAATTAATCTTTCTGTTCTTGCATTTCCTAGAGATACTTGAAAACGAGCAAAAGCCGAACTAGATTGATTCCTAGAAGAGATGGGTTCAGAGCGTTGACCTCTATAAATCTCTAACATTCCCAGTGTTACAACTTCATGGACATAGTAATCTAAAGCACTGACGGTTAGAACTAAAGCAGCACGCAAAATATCTGATAAATCCAGAACCGCAGTGACCTGTGAACTCATAGAGTTATAAATAGAGATTAAATCTCGAACACGAGCAATACTAATTCTAAATTGTTCCACTGCTGAGTTCATAACATCAGATTTTAACCTTGAAGTGATAATAATTTTATGTAGTTAATGCTATAACTTTTTCAGCAAGTTCAGCAAAAATTCTCTTAAAGTATTGCTGTTTTTCTTCAGCCGTATCTAACACTTTACCGTACCATTTAGCAGAATTTAACTGCTCAGTAGTTAAAGCAAAAATCGGCGTGTTATACTCTTGTGATAAGGCAATTAAACTGTTGAAGTCGGGAATTTTTTGCAGGGTATAGCTTGGATAAACTTCAAGATTTTGGTACAGGGATTTATCTAAAATCATTCCTTTGCCATTTAAAGCCGGAATTAACTCATTCGATACATCAGTTTCAATTCTTTGAATCCATTTCTGAAAAGCAACTGTTTCTGTACCCTTACGCATCCGATAGTTTTGAATAATTGTCCCTAAAAAACGTGGGTTAATATCAGGGAATGGATAATTAGCATCTTTTAAGATTTGCTTTGAACTGGCATTTTTACCCCAATCAAACCATTTTGGTAAGATACGAGCTAAAGACTCAATTGCCATCACTGAAAAGAAATCAGCCGTTGTTGGAATAATAAAAAAGTCGCTAATTACTAACAAATTTTGGTTAATTGAACTGAAACTAGGACTCATATCAATTAAAATATAATCTGCGTTAAATTTTTCGGCCGTTTTTTGTAATAAATAGTTGATAGAACCGGGTATATTTTTAAGTGCTTGAATCGACTCTGTAAGTTGTTGAGCAATCCCCAAGGTTACTTCATATTCTGCCAAGCCAACATGACCCGGTAACAAAAAGAGTCCATCTTGACCTACTAAGGGAATACAATTGACGGCTTCAATTAGTTTTGGTTGAGATTCAAATGCCGAAGCTAGACCTGTTTTAATGTTAGAGTAAGTGGTATTATTATAAAACTCCTCAATTGTTTCGTCTAGATCGTTATCATTCTGGGGAATTGCCCCTAAAGCCATACCTGTTAAATTACACTGTGGGTCAGTGTCTACTAGAATGACTTTTTTGCCTTTTGATGCCAACATCCAGCCAAGATTGAAAGTAGTTGTGGTTTTACTCACTCCACCTTTATGATTAAAGAGGGCAATTTTTTGAGCCATTATTTTATTGATCTCCCATAATTTATCCTCCACTCTATTATAATTCTGACTTTAGAAGTTTTTATTGGTATAAATAAACTATCTAAACCCAGTCAATCACTATTTTCGCTGCAAGAAAACCCACATCTTCTATAGCTAGTCCTAATGAGACGTGAACTCTGGGCTATTGTCCTATTTCGATTCTAGGCGAGCCTTTTTTGCCACGACTCAGATAGGTTGGCTATGGATGTGGGATTATTAATATTTTCCCACCCGGACAGGAGGTGGGGAACTAGATCACTACTGCCGTTCAATCTATAACGGTTCCCTAACTTTGTACCTGCCCAGAGCGAGGATGTAAGCCAATCATGTCACTATTACTATGACCCGGGGCAACCATAGGATAACAGTCTTCCGTGCGATTGACGCGGACATCTAAGATGACCGGACCATCATGGGCTAACATTTCGGCGATCGCACCGTTTAACTCCTCCCGCTCCGTGACCGTAATCCCCTTAATCCCCTGATAGACTTCCGCCAACTTAGCAAACTGGGGCATCCCCATTTCCAAATTCGTCGCCTCGTAGCGATCGCCATAAAACATATGCTGCCATTGACGCACCATCCCCAGCCAACCATTATTCAAAATGACCACCTTCACCCCGATATTGTACTGAGACAAAGTACCCACTTCCTGCATATTCATCTGAAAACTGCCATCCCCACTAATACAAATCACAGGATCATTCGGGAACGCCATTTTCACCCCCATTGCAGCCGGGAGTCCATAGCCCATAGTCCCCAGCCCACCGCTAGACATCCAGTGACGAGGTTTAGTATTCAAAAACTGAGCCGACCACATTTGATGCTGTCCCACATCGGTCGTGTAATAAGCATCAGGACATTGACGAGTTAAAGCCACAATCACCTCTTGAGGGGATAAAATTCCCGTAGGGTGGGGAACTTCCAGAGGATATTCCGCCTCTAATTCCGCAATGCGCCCCAGCCAAGCTTGAGTTTGGGAGTCTTCTAACTCAATTTGTTGCTTTGCCACCTCATCCAACAGTTGAACCAACACCTCCCGCACATCCCCCACAATCGGCACATCAGGAGTGCGATTCTTGCCCATTTCCGCCGGGTCAATATCCACATGAATCACCTGGGCATCCCGAGCAAAATTTTCCTGTTGACTGGCCACCCGGTCATCAAAGCGAGAACCTAGGGCAATCAATAAATCACATTCTCCCACGGCAAAATTGGCGTAGGCCGTGCCGTGCATCCCCAACATTCCCAAAGCCAAGGGGTGAGATTCATCCATAATCCCCTTACCCATCAACGTTGTAGTCACGGGGATATGGAAATGTTCCGCCAACTGTTTCACCTGAGCATGGGCTTCTGCGGCGATCGCACCTCCACCCACATACAACAGAGGCCGCTTACTAGCACAAATCAACTCTAACGCCCGTCTCACCTGCCGGACATTCCCCCTCACCGTGGGACGATAACCCGTCAACTGAACCACCCCCGGATCAATGGGCGTATAATCAAACTCCTCCGTTCCCACATCCTTGGGAAAATCAATCAACACCGGCCCCGGTCTACCACTACTCGCAATATGGAACGCTTCCGCCACAATGCGGGGAATTTCCGCCGCGTGTTGCACCATATAAGAATGCTTCACAATGGGGATGGTAATGCCGAAAATATCAATTTCCTGAAACCCATCAGTTCCCAACAAAGCTCGCGGCACCTGTCCCGTCACAGCCACCATCGGCACAGAATCCATCATTGCCGTTGCTAAACCTGTGACCAAATTAGTCGCCCCGGGACCCGACGTGGCGAAACACACCCCCACCTGCCCCGTAGCGCGGGCATAACCATCCGCCGCATGAGCCGCGCCCTGTTCATGGCGGACTAAAATATGCTGTAAACCGCCCTCCGCCTCGACGCGATACATTTCATCATAAACGGGTAGAATTGCACCCCCGGGATAACCGAAAATATGTTTTACGCCATGCCGTTTCAAGCTATCAATGAGGGCAAAGGCTCCGGTAACTCGTTTCATGATCTTCTCCGTGGGGGGTTGTGGTAACATTTCTACCTCCTAAACAACGTATCTCACGGTCATCTGAATTCATTCAGACCCTCCAATGGGATACACCTTGTATTCTACGGATGGATTCAGAAAATCTCGGGTTCTTTAATAATCATTTCCCCTCAATCAGAACAAAGGGGTGCAGCGCTTGTGTCTCTATTGACACAAAGACTGTTCCAGAGCAGTTGAGCAATGCGTTGATTCCCCAACGCCGTCAGATGTACACTATCGCGAAAATACAGACTCACTTGCTCCGGGGGAAGTTGACCCCAATCCTCATGGGTATCAATCAACCCCACATCCTGAGCCGTCAGAAACTCCACAAAGGGGGGTTTATAGGTGGGAGTGCTAGGTTGGGGCAAGACATCCACCCAATCCGGCGTATAGAGTACCAAAACCGGGATATTCTCCTGTTGAGCGAGATTCAGCAGGGTTTGCAAATCTCCGAGATTCTCCTCAAATTGTTGCTGAGGGGGGAGGGTAGTGGCGGGAATTTCGCTCGTGGGAGCAAACCAGCCCAATTGCAGCAAGAGATGGGGCATTAGGTAACGGGTGATCAATTCCTGAAGGGCGAGGAGGGGTTTTTGGGTGGGGTAGTTAGGATCCGAACCAATGCGATCGCCCGTGCTAGTCGGTTGAATCAGATCATGAGTCCCGATTTGTAAGATCAACAGGTCACTATCGAGGAAGCCAAACCGTTGAACATAGCCCAATTGATTCCCAATCCCCCAAGACCCCGCCGAAGCATTCAACACCTCCGCCCGGATGCCCGCTTGGTCAAATTTAGCTTGTAACTGCCCCGAAATCGTTTCCCCTTGGTCTAGAATCGCGCCCCCATTGAGGACAGAATCCCCAATCATCAGGATGCGGAGAGTATCAGGCGGCTTTTGGGGGGTGATAGGATTAGACCGTTGGGAATATTGGTTATAGATAATTTGGTTGCCAAAGCGTTGTAGATTCTGGTTCGGTTGGAAGCGATACCCCATGAGGGAATCCGCCTGACTCAGGGGGGGACTCCCTAACCCCACCGTCACCCTTAAAGCTACTTCACAGGCGATCAAAACCCCCAAGGGAAAACCAACTCGCCAATAGTATTTTTTACGCTGACCCGTCATATTACTGTTATGCAACTTGTCTCCAAACCTTTCCTCGGTCAGGCCACGCCAACAGAAACCCGACCTCTGACCACCGCGACTCTAGATGTTGCCGGGATGAAATGTGCAGGCTGTGTAAATGCCGTTGAACGACAATTAACCCAACAGGGGGGAGTCGTGTCCGCCCAAGTCAATTTAATCACCCAAGTGGCCGTTATCCAGTATGACCCCCAAACGGTTCAACCGGAGAGTCTCGCCCAAACTCTCACAGCCCGGGGTTTTCCCAGTCAACTCCGGGCGGGGGAAGCCCAGACTCTGCCCAACTGGTCAGAACGTCGCCAAGAGGAACAACGGCAACAAGTCCAACGACTGATCACGGCCGCCCTGTTATTATTCTTTTCGGCTTTGGGCCATTTAGACCACTGGGGCGGGCCCCGTCTCCCGGTGATTAGTGATATTGGCTTTCATTGGGCGTTGGCTACGTTGGCTTTGTTCATTCCGGGGCGAGAAATTATTCTCGATGGCGCAAGGGGTTTGTGGTATCGAATGCCCAATATGAATACTCTAGTGGGTTTGGGAACGTTAAGTGCTTATACGGCCAGTTGTGTGGCCTTGGCCTTTCCCCAGTTGAACTGGGAATGCTTTTTTGATGAACCTGTGATGCTGTTGGGCTTTATTTTTCTGGGGCGTACCTTGGAAGGGAATGCCCGCGGCCGGGCGGCGGCGGCCTTGGAACAGTTGATGGCGCTTCAGCCTCGGGTGGCGCGTTTGGTGGCTGATGGCCAGAGTCCCGAGGAGGGGGGGATTGAAATTCCGGTGGAGTTGGTGCGCGTCGGGGAATGGGTGCAGGTGTTGCCGGGGGAAAAGATCCCGGTGGATGGGGAAATTGTCCTAGGACAAACGACGCTGGATGAGTCAATGTTGACGGGGGAAGGGACTCCGGTATTTAAGACCGTGGGGGCGAAGGTGGCGGCTGGGACGTTGAATTTATCCGGTGCGATCGCCCTCCGTGTGACTCAAATCGGCTCAGATACCGCTCTGGCCAAGATTATCGCCTCGGTGGAAGCGGCTCAAACTCGTAAGGCCCCGGTGCAGAAGTTGGTGGATACGGTGGCGGGCTATTTCGCCTATGGGGTGATGGCCCTGGCCGCCCTTACCTTCCTGTTTTGGAGCCAGTGGGGAACCCAACTCTGGCCTCAAGTCTTAACCTCTGTAACTCACAGTATGCCGGGGATGGATGGGATGACTATGACCTCCCCGGTGTTGTTGAGTTTGAAGTTAGCGATCGCCGTTTTAGTTGTCGCCTGTCCCTGTGCCTTGGGATTAGCTACCCCCACGGCCATCTTAGTCGGCACCAGCTTAGGCGCGGAACGGGGGATTTTAATTAAGGGCGGTGATGTATTAGAACAGATGCACCTTCTTAAAACCGTCGTCTTTGATAAAACTGGCACCCTCACCGTCGGTCAACCGAAGGTGACAGATTGTTGTCCCTGGGGCCTCTATCAGCCCTCAGAACTGCTGCAACTGGCCGCTAGTGTCGAAAAGGGCAGCAACCACCCCCTCGCCACAGCCTTGGTCGCAGAAGCCCAAAAGCAGGAACTCCCATTATTAGCGGGGGAACATTTCCACACGGAAGCGGGTTTAGGGGTGGTGGCTCAAGTGATCTGGCAGGGTAGCCCCCAGAGGGTGTTATTGGGTAATCAGGCCTGGTTAGAACAGCATCAGATTCGGATTCCTCAAGAGGTGGAAGCCCAAGGGGAACACCTGGCCCAAGGGGGAAAAACCGTGATTTATTTAGCCGTGGGTTCGGAATATGGCGGTTTAATCGCCGTTGCCGATCAACTGCGCCCGGATGCCGCCCAGACAGTACAAGGGTTACAGGAGATGGGGTTAGAGGTGGTGTTATTAACAGGCGATCGCCCCACCGCCGCCCGTGCGATCGCCCAAAAATTAGACATTGAGCAAATCTACGCCCAAGTCTCCCCCTCCGCCAAAGCGGGCATTGTGCAAACCCTACAAAATTCCCCCACCACCGCCCCCGTGGCTATGGTGGGAGACGGGATTAATGATGCCCCCGCCCTCGCCCAGGCGGATGTGAGCATTGCCCTGCAAAGCGGCACAGAAATCGCCATGGAAACGGCCAGCATTATCCTCATGGCTTCCCAAGGAGTCGCCATTCCCCTGCACCCTGTATTAGAGGCCATTCAACTCAGTCAAGCCACATTTAAGAAAATTCGCCAAAATCTATTTTGGGCTTTAAGCTACAATAGTTTGGCAATCCCCATCGCCGCAGGAGTCCTGCTGCCTAGTCAGGGGATCGCCCTCAGTCCTCCCCTTGCTGGAGGATTTATGGCACTGAGTTCTGTGTTAGTTGTCACCAACTCCTTGCTATTGCGCCGACATCGTTGGACTCCATCCCGTTAGCCCCCAATGGCTTCAGGCTTTGCCCTCAAACCGTCTTGATGCTCTGTCCTAGTGACTTAGAACCTGAGCCGTTTTCCAGAACGGCCAGTCTGAAGTAAAATAAAGGCGAACCCAACCCGGTTTGATGTAGTGCGATCGCGCAGCGTGACCTTTCCTTGCCTTCGGAAGGCTTCGCCCAGGTCAGGCTTTGCCAACGGAACGCCACGCGAAAGCCTAGCATTCCCAAGGAAAGAAATCGCCCTCAATCAAATTTCAGAGGTTTAACGAGACTGAAGCCAAGGAATATGACAAAATAGAAGAACAAGTAACCACTTAATAGATATCCATTTTTTTCTGGGCATTCTTGGTGAAAAAGTCACTTGGCTTTGTCCAAGTATTGATGCCAACACCCTAACCGCAAGAGCATTCACTGATGGCTGCAAAAACGGCAAAACTGCATCAAGAGCATTTATTGATCATCGAAGATGACAAAGGGAGGCGATCAGTCCCTCTGATTGAGGCCTCATACTCCATTGGTCGTGATCAAAGCTGTGATATTCGTCTGTCTTCACAGTTTGTCTCCCGTCGTCATGCGATCCTGAATCGACGATTACAGGCTGACGGCACATCCTTTTATGAGATCGTCGATGGAGACGAAAACGGCAAACGGAGTGTTAATGGACTGTTGATCAACGGCGTGAAACTGCAAGATCAGACCAATCACTCTTTACAACATGGAGATGAGGTTGTTTTTGGTCCTCAAGTTTTCGCGATCTATCAAGTCCGACAACGAGGGGTCATGCCTAGTGCTTCTAATGATGATCCCTTTGACATCACATTAATTGATCCAGCCATGATGATGGGTGATTTTGACGAATCTAGTCCCGATGAGTAGAATTGGGAGCGGTAGAAGATTCAACTCTAATAGGGAATAGGGCATAGACCAAAACTCTTGCTAATTCCCGACTCTCCGGCCAGCAGACTTTCTCAGCAAGCCCAAGCTAACCCAACTTTTCTGGGCAGCCCCCCCACCTCAATCAGTGGGGGCATTTCATGGCGCGACCCCCTCCTCCCGAGGGGGAGGTTAAGGGGGCCGCGACTAGACTTGACGAGTGGGATCAGCCGTTTTACGCAGTTTGCCTTGAGTTTGAGACTCGATAGCCTCTGTAACTTGATCAAACATTTCTCGACAATGATTTTGTGTTTGAAGAGGTAACTCTTCATTTTTGATCACAAAATTCATATTGACCCCCTGATTAGTCGCACGACTGCGATCAATCAGTGCTTCAACTGTTACCAACTTAGCGAAGGAAACGCGCCCCGGGATTTCTCGTCCCATCATGTAATCACCTGTATCATAGATGATCTCAAAGTTACAGGAGCGCAGGACTTCACCGAGCATCGGAACGAGATGATCGAGGGGGCCGGGCATATTGAATGAACAACTATAGCGAGCCATATCAAATATTCTCTTCTTTGACCCTAGACATCACATCGTTTAAACTCTTCCATCATATCGAACGAACCGAGAACGTCACGGGAGGGGAAGGGTTTTTTTTACAAAAATGGGATGTCCTTTACACATTTGACCCCTTATTTCAGGGGAAATCTTGACCCGTCCGGACAAAAAATTGACGGCAATCAAATCCACCCAAACTCAGAACCAACTGGACTTCAAGACGATGTGTCCTTGGCCTAAATCTCGGCCATATTTTAAGTTTGAGGGAAAGTTAGGAAAATTTGGGAAAAATTAAAGTCGTTTACCCGCCCAACTATCATGAGCAGAATACAACCGAACAGCCCACCCCAATATTTGACGGGACATTTTATTGTCTTTGAGGGGGGGGAAGGGGCTGGAAAAACTACTCAAATTGAGCGATCGCGTCTGTGGTTACAAAAACAATTGAGTCTAGATACACCCATTCTCGTCACCCGAGAACCAGGAGGGAGTCCTTTAGGTCAAGCCTTGCGGCACATTCTGCTAGAGGGGGAATCTATACCGGATCTAACAGAATTACTCCTTTATGCCGCCGATCGCGCCCACCATGTGGCGGAAGTTCTACAACCTGCCTTAGCCGAGGGAGCGATTATTTTATGCGATCGCTTTACCGATTCTACTATAGCCTATCAAGGCTATGGCAGAGGCTTAGACCTCACCTTAATTGAACAACTGAACCGCATCGCCAGCCAAGGTTTAGAAAGTTCCCTGACCTTGTGGCTTGATGTTGAAGTGGAACGAGGGCTAGCCCGCACCCACCAACGGGGAAAACGCGATCGCCTTGATCAAGCGGATTTAGCCTTTCACCAACGAGTTCAACAGGGTTTTAGAACCCTAGCCGCTCAATTTCCCCAGAGAATCATTCCTATTGATGCTAACGGGTCAGAGGAACAAGTTGCCACAAAAATTCAGGAAATCTTAACAAAGTGGTTCAACGCATAACCTTTAATTGTTGTTCCCGTCTAGCCAAACTATCACATAACAGGCGAATAATATAATCCCCCAATCGTTCCGCGAGATCCGGGGATTCTTGACGCATTTGGCTTAAAGCCTCTTGACTTAAACGGTAAAGTTGACAATCCGTATCTGCTACCACTGAAGTAGACAGGGGATTTTTGCCATAAAAGCGCATTTCTCCGAGCAAATTTCCCGCTTTAGCTGTTTGTAACCGCTTGGTTTGTCCATTGGGTAATTCTAACAAAACACTGACCTGACCTTGGGCAATAAAATAAAGGGCATCTCCCGGATTTTCCTGAGTATAAATAAAAGTTTGGGCTGGGAATGTTTGAGGCTGTAAATAGCCCATAAATCGTTCCACCTGTTGCTGTTGTAAAAACAGCGTCATCAAGTGTTGCTGGAACTCATCCCCCGAAAAACTACAACAGCCTGCCTGTTCTAATAACTGAGTTTCGCACCATTCCAAACCTCGATCCAAATCGGGAAAAATGTGGCAAAAATCCGCCTCTTTTTGCAATCCCCCACCCTTAGCTAGTTGTTCCTGAAAAGTTAGAGAAATATTAGTAAAAACCAGTTGAATTTGCTGTTTTTGGGCAATTTTTAGGATTTTACTACAACTTAAAACCGCCGAGGAATCTACTCCTGTCACCCGACCAAAATCAATGATTAAATACTGAACAGGTAAAGACTCAGAATTCTCGACTCGCTGTTTGACTTGATTCAGTAAATAATTCGCCGTCCCGAAAAAGAGAAACCCTTGTAACGCTAAGATAAAAATTCCTTGACCTTTTTCCTTGAGGATGCTTAATTCCTCGGCATTGCGCTCTACATTACTGCGGGTCATGTCCCCGGATAAGACCTCTTTTGCTACATTAACATGGCTGTATTGATACATAAATAAAATCACCGTGAAAATAAACCCCACGAGAATTCCCTGTAGAAAGCCAAAACTATTAATCGTAATTAAAATAATCCAAACAATAGCATAGTCTACTAAGGGCAACTTAAACCAGCCATGATAGAGCCATTGGATTAATAAAGAGAGTCCTAGATAGAGCAATAAACAGCCTAAAATCGGTTTAGGAAAGTAGGACAAAAAAGCCGACCCAAAAGATAAAACTGCCAAACAGGGAACAGCCGTAAACAGTCCAGTTAAACGACTATGACCGCCAATTTCGTGAACCAGTAAGGTACTGGGTAAGGCTTGATTGCCTACCATTCCACTCCCAAACCCGGAGGCTAAACTGGCTAATCCAATGGCTTTTAACTCCCGGTTCAGTTGAATATCTTGCCCAACCACTAACTCAATGCCGCTGTTACTTAAAACCAAGGAAAGTAAACTAATTAACATGACGGTGATCATCGCACCCAGTTGGGAAAAAATTGCTGACCATTGGACTTGAGCCAGATGAGAAAATCCCAAGGGTTGCCAGAGTCCTCCTTGAGGAAATTCTGCCAATAACCACCCATCTAAACGCGCTTCGTAGATAGAGGTTTGGGTGACAAAAAGGCATAAGTAAAAGACTCCAATTAAGCTAATTAATGTCCCCGGCATCACTAAATAATGTTTGAAGCGCTGGGACATAAACAGGAGAATCAGCGTAAAGATTAAACCGACTCCCCAATGGAGTAAACAATGGGGCGTAAAAAGTTGGGCAAGGGTATAAAAGGAGAGGGAAAAATCCGTCGTAACTTGGAAAAAACCATTGACTAATAACCATCCTGTCCCGGCCATAAATCCCCCGACTACGGGATAGGGAATGAAGCGGATGGCATCACCGAGTTTAAGCTGGCCGAGGGTGAATAAACAAGATCCGGTGAGAAAGGAGGTCAGCGCGATCGCAACTGTCACCGTGATCAGGATTTCCCCCGGACTGGCTTGGTTTTGCAGGTCTTGAGCAATTGACCCTGCCATAAGGGCTAAAATAGCGGTAGGGGCGGCCAGAGGGGTGGCAATCATCCCCGGCAAGGCGCTAGTTAGGGCCACCACCGCACTCACCACCGCCGCACTAAATACCGTCATGCCAATACCTGCCGAGAGGTAGACGGAAAGACTGCCAGAAAAAATCAAGGCCGCGTAGGAAATCGCCCGAATGACCCCAATAATGCCCGTCACCAGTCCGGCTGTTACACTGGGGATCAGTTGCTGAGGGTGAAAGGCAGCGCGCAGGGGATCGAGGAGTTGGGGGAAATAGTGCCGCCAGACAACTTGTTGAGTCATGGGGGAGGGGAGAGTATGAGAAGGAAAGACGTTCTCCCCTATAATAAGTTCATGCGTGAACGATTTGGGGTCACTGATTCGCCTTGTCCAGTGTTGCCCCCTTCGACTGTATTAAGGAGAATCCTATGCCTCCCCGTTGGCCTCGTCAACCTGACCGCAATGATCCGGCTTACCGTCGTTTAGATGACCGGATGAATTTTGCCCTCCATGTGGCGGTTTTTGCCGCTTGTAATTCCGGTTTGTGGTTTGTGGATATTGTCCGTCAAGCGAACTGGGACTGGGTAATCTGGGTAACAGGGGTTTGGGCCGTGGTGGTGTTGTGCCATTTGGTCTATATTATGGCGATCGCAGACTATTCTGTAAAATCCGATCTCTAAAAGCCGATGGTTGACTTTCACACGACAGAAGTAATCGAGAATTTAGCCGCCGAAATTGGCAAAGTGGTTTATATTGACGTGGCAAAATGGCACCTGTACCTAACGGATGCCAAACTCCATACTGTAGTCGCCCAACAAGTTTATCCCTTGCTGGTCGAGAATGATTTGAATGAAGATAATGTTACCCGCCTTTTAAGCAATATCCCAGTCAAAATTGGGGGGGGAAAACGAGAGGTTCCCTTAGGGGATTTATTGCCGCTACAGTGTCAGGTGGATTTAATGGATTTATTGGAAGAGTTTCAGCGTCAGCTTTAGTTGAATATTGATCAACAATTCAAGATGGTGCATCTTCCCAGAGGGGAGGGAACTTTAGATTAAGAGCCTGTCCACAGACCTATTTGAGTGACCGAAACATCATGAGCGATCGCGACCTCTCCCAACTGTCCCCCGCCGAATTGATACAGGAAATCGAAACCCTGCGTCAAGAACAGGCGAAACTCCAGAAAATTAAACTGGCTTTTGATGCTCAAGATGAGTTAGTGCGATCGCTCATTTCCATGGGACGGGCCGCTACCGGACGGCTAATGTTGCGCTCCATGTTACTGCAAACCACTAAAATTTCCATCAAACTCACCGAGGCCGAAGAAAGTAGTTTATTTTTGCTCAATCAAGAAGGGCGAGTCACCGAAAGCGTTTTAGCACGAGGGGCTACTCTGCGGGAAGAACGCGATGTTCTGATTGGCAAAGTGTTAGACCAAGGTTTAGCGGGCTGGGTCGTCCGTCATCGTCAAATTGGTTTAGTCCGTGATACGAAACAGGATGAACGCTGGGTCACACTGCCCAATCAACCCTATACTGTCGGTTCTGCCCTTTGTGTGCCGATTTTACGCGGTAAAGTGTTGTTGGGAATTCTCACCCTCACCCACCCTAAACCGGAGCATTTTAATCAAGAATCAGCCGAATTAATCCAAATGTGCGCCACTCAAATGGCCTTAGCCTTGGATAATGCCCGACTCTATATGCAGGAACACCAACAACGGGAAAAATCCCAAGCCGAAGATGAGGAGTATCTAGAAAGGGAACGAGATTTATCTCAGTTGGGAATGTTCATTATTGCCGACACGGGCAAGTTTTTATATGCCAATAATCAAGTCGCGGAGATGTTTGCCTACGATTTTGGCGAGCTAGTCGCCCTAGATTCCATTTTAAAGCTGGTTTCCACTCGTCATTATCATGTCGTAGCGGATCAGTTTTCCCAATGTATTAAGGGGTTTACGTCTACCCTTTCTTGTCGTTGTCAAGGGCAAAAGAAAAATCGTCATGTGATGGACATTGACCTCTACGCGACTCGGACTAAGTTTTTCGGGAAGTATATATTAATTGGTGTGATTGAGTTGGTGTAAAGAATTAATAATTAATGATTATAAATTATTAATTATTCCCTATTCTCTAGATATGAACCCTTGGCATAATTTTAAGCAACAACCCTGGTCTATCTTGTTCTTGGTGGCTGGGATGACGGTACTATTGGGGACAATCGCCGATCAGCTTTTAGTCTTAGTGTTGAGGCAATCTGAGGCGGCTAACACCCTGTTATCCCCTCTATTTAGTCCGCCTTGGGAGGAAGTCATGCCCTTTTTTGTGGGGTTAGGTTTGGGGGTGTTAGGGGTTCTCTTGGCTCAAAGACAGCGATCGCACTTAATGTTAAATAGTGGGACTCTGTGGGCGTTAGTCCTCTGTTTACTGGTCAGTGTCATCGTTAAAAGTGCCATACTCCCCTATGGCATCCTACAGATGTCCGGTGTCACCCTAACTGGAATCATTGTCGGGGTGTTTTGGAAAGGTCGCCCCTACTGGTCTAGGTGATGTATCTCTAGAACAAAACTGGCACAGTTTCAGGAATTTTACGTTCAGGCACTGTGGTTTCTCTGGGAACAATCGGGTTGACACAAAAAACCTGCTGTTTCCAGCAGGTTGAATAATGCACATTATCACTAAATAACCGACTGGTTATTTCCTAGCTCATCTTTTATCATAGCTAATTCACGGATCTGAGTACATCCCCTAAATGGGTGAATTTGGCAACGGTTTAAGCACCAAAATAGGGAGGCTCATTACCGGGTTTCCACTTGATATTACAGCCAATACTGGGTTTTTGGTCAGGGGGAAGGGGTTGATTGGTTAAAAGGGCATCAATGGCAGCGCGTAGGTCTTGACCATTGACCGGGAGATCATTGCCCGGACGACTATCATCTAACTGACCGCGATAAACCAGTTTGCGATCGCCATCAAACAAGAAAAAATCTGGAGTGCAGGCAGCCGTATAAGCTTTAGCCACCTCCTGCGTCTCATCATATCCCATCGGAAAGGTGAAGCCTAACATCTGGGCCATATCCTTTAAGCGGTCTGGAGCATCATCTGGGTAGTTTTCCACATCATTAGAATTAATCGCCACCATTCCTAACTCACTGTCTCCATAATCGTTTCCCAAGCGGGCTAATTCTTCTTGAATATGCTTGACAAAAGGGCAGTGACGACAAATAAACATCACCAACAGTGCTTTTTTGTTCTCAAAGCTGGCTAAAGAAATCTGATTCCCGGATACCACATCCAGCAGTTCAAAATCTGGGGCAGAGGTTCCTAGAGGTAACATGGTTGAAGCAGTGCGCACCATACTTTACGTTGTCTCTCCTGTTTTAAGGGTTTTCAATCTATTATCTGGGACGTTGGGAGACTTCTACCAAGAAAAAACCAGCCAACTCGTCAATTCTGGCCGGCTGATCAATCAAAACTGGATCAATGGAGAAAAGTTAAAAACGTCAAAACTCGGGGAACAAATCTGAAAAAATCTTTAAAAAACTGGTCTGAACAACCGTATCTTAAGCTCTCGGCAGGGAATCTAGGAAGCCACAGCGACTTTAGATCGTTCAAACTGTAACACCAGCGCTGTGCTGACAGAGACTTGAGACAAGCCTAAGATATTCCGTTGAGGCTGTTCCGCAAAGTTAGGCATTTCTGAGTGGCAGTGAGAACAATACCAATAAATACCCGAGTGCCTAACATGGCGGAGAAGTGTAGAAGAACAACAAGGACAAGATGCGTGAGACATAGGACTTAGGGGGAGTGAATCAGGAGCAGGGACAAAAGTAAGCTGGTCACTGGCGCTCATCTTCTAGGGCTTGGGAATGGGGATCAAGGTTAATAGCAGATGGAACGCTTTTCGCCTACGGTTTATACAATACTGAGTAAATGTGAGCTTTTTGTGAGTAATTCCACTTTTTTGTGGAGAATTGTTAATTGTAAAGAAAACCTTAAGATGCTTAATGAACGCCAACAACCATGTTAAACAATCTGGGGGTTTTTGGGGGTAAAAAAGAGCCTTAAGCCTTACCCTACATTAATCTGATGCTCGTTGGTTGGCGGTGCTGATTATTTTTCAACAATCGTTTTTTACCTAATTATTCGCCTTAAGAATGTGACATAAATCACAAATTTACCCTGTTTTGACTAAGGGGAGCTATAACACCCCAGTTAAAATAGTTTACATAATGTTAAATTTGCCGAAACGTGAGGATAAATTACCAATAATGTCTGATGCCAAAAATGTATTAGGAGAACCTTTAAAGATTTGTTGTACTGCTCCCTTGACGGGGTTTTATCGTAATGGTTGCTGTGACACTGGGTCGGGTGATCGCGGATTGCATACGGTATGCGCCCAAGTGACGGCGGAATTTTTGGACTATACTCGGCGACAGGGCAATGATTTAAGCACGCCAGCCCCCCAGTATAATTTCCCGGGGCTAAAAGCCGGAGATCGTTGGTGTTTGTGTGCTGGGCGCTGGAAAGAAGCCCTAGAGGCTGGTGTTGCCCCTCCAGTGGTATTGTCAGCGACCCATGAAGCGACCCTAGGGGTAATCTCCTTGGAGGATTTACAGATCCGGGCGTTGGAGGAAGGGAAATAGGGGAGTCGATCAAGGCACAATCTAAAAAAGTAGTGAAAAAATCGGGGATTTGGGCGATCGCACTTTAGGCTAATAAAACACCAAACAATCTAAACCATGAAATGGGGGTGTTATTCACTGTGAAACTAGCCTCACGAGTCGCCCAAGTCCCGCCTTCTGTTACCCTAGCCATATCTGCAAAGGCTAAAGCGATGAAGGCCGAAGGATTAGATGTCTGTAGCTTTAGCGCCGGAGAACCCGATTTCGATACCCCCGTTCATGTCAAGGAAGCCGCCAAAAAGGCACTAGATGAAGGGAAAACCCGCTATGGTCCGGTGGCGGGGGAGCCGAAACTCCGGGAAGCCATTGCCCGCAAACTCCAACAGGACAATCAACTGAACTACGAAGCTCAAAACGTAATTGTCACCAATGGGGGCAAATACTCTCTATTTAACTTGATTTTGGCTCTCATTGAGCCGGGGGATGAGGTGATTATTCCCGCTCCCTATTGGCTGAGTTATCCAGAAATGGTGAAGCTGGCCGGGGGAACTCCGGTGATTGTGACTACAGATGCCAGCAATGGCTACAAAATTACCCCAGAACAGCTTAAGGCGGCTACTACACCCAAAACCAAGTTATTTGTCCTGAACTCTCCCTCTAATCCCACAGGCTGCGTTTATACCCCCGATGAAATCCGTGCTTTGGCCGCGATGGTGGTCGAATTAGATATCTGGGTCGTTTCCGATGAGATTTACGAGAAAATCCTCTACGACGGAGCCACCCATTTAAGTATTGGGGCCGTCAGTCCAGAAAGTTTTGCTCGGACGATTATTAGTAATGGTTTCGCGAAAAGCTACGCCATGACGGGGTGGCGGATTGGTTACGCGGCCGGTCCAATTGAAATTATTAAGGCAATGAACACCATTCAAAGCCACAGTACGTCAAATGTCTGTACCTTTGCTCAGTATGGTGCGATCGCGGCCATAGAAGGCAGTCAGGAACAAGTGACTCAGATGGTCAAGGCCTTTGATGAGCGTCGGAAGTACATCTTAGAACAGATTGGGTCGATGCCTAAACTCAGTTGTCCTACTCCCGAGGGGGCATTTTATGTGTTCGTCAACATCGGCGAAACGGGTTTATCTTCGGTGGATTTTTGCAGTAAGTTGTTAGAAGCCCATCAAGTGGCCGTGATTCCGGGGGCGGCTTTTGGGGCTGATGATTGTATTCGGATGTCCTATGCGACAGATATGGAATCTATTGCCAAGGGATTAGACCGAATTCGTCAGTTTGTGGAGACGGTTTAATTGACCTAGGGCTTGCTAAATAACTCTACTTGTGGGGCTAGGGAACAAGCCCTAGATATGACCTAAGAGGCGATCGCGCAATTTTTGGATGCGATCTCGATACTTAGCCGCTTCCTCAAATTCCAGCTTTTGGGCGGCCTCTTTCATCTGCACTTCTAACTGTTCAATCAAGGTCGGAATCTGCTCTAACGGCAAGTCAGCCTGAACTTCATAGATTTGTTCTAATTCCTGACGATTTAGACGACGGGAAATGTCCAAGAAAGCCAGAATCGCATTGGGCGATCGCTTTTGAATCGGTTGGGGTGTAATATTGTGCCGTTTATTGTAAGCCAGTTGAATCCCCCGACGGCGTTCCGTTTCGTCAATCGCCCGAATCATACTATTTGTCAGATTATCGGCATATAAAATCGCCTGACCTCGCACATGACGCGCTGCTCGACCAATGGTTTGAATCAAAGAGCGTTCAGCCCGCAAAAACCCTTCTTTATCCGCGTCCATAATCACCACTAAAGACACTTCCGGCAAATCTAAACCTTCCCGCAACAAATTCACCCCAATTAACACATCAAACTCCCCTTCTCGTAACCCCTGTAAAATCTCAATCCGTTGGATGGATTGAATTTCAGAATGGAGATAACGCACCCGAATATTATGTTCTTGGAAATATTCCGTTAAATCCTCCGCCATTCGTTTAGTTAGCGTTGTAATTAACACCCGCTCCTGTCGTTTCACCCGGTCTTGAATTTCCCCATATAAATCATCAACCTGTCCCTCTGTCGGTCGCACAAAAATTTCTGGATCAAGGACTCCTGTCGGTCGGATAATTTGTTCTACAATCGCCTCCCCCGACTGTTCCATTTCCCAATCTCCCGGAGTGGCTGAAACAAAAATACATTGGTTCACTTTAGCCCAAAACTCCTCGGCTTTTAAAGGTCGATTATCCGCCGCACTGGGTAAACGAAACCCATGATCAACCAGTACCTTTTTCCGGGCTTGATCGCCATTGTACATCCCCCGAATTTGGGGAACTGTAACATGAGATTCATCAATAACTAATAGCCAATCTTTCGGAAAATAATCCACTAAACATTCCGGCGGTTCTCCTGCTTTTCGTCCGGCTAAATGGCGAGAATAATTTTCCACTCCGTTACAGTAGCCCACTTGTCGCAACATCTCTAAATCGTAACGGGTACGCTGTTCCAACCGTTGAGCTTCTAATAGTTTACCCGCCTTTTGTAGGGCTTCTAATTGTTCGTTAAGTTCTGTTTCAATGTCTTGACAAGCAGACTCTAACTTCTCATCAGGCGTGACAAAGTGGCGGGCGGGGTAAATATTCACGGCCGAGAGACTTTGTAGAATTTCTCCCGTGAGGGGATCTAAATAACGAATGCCGTCTATTTCATCGCCAAAAAACTCAAGGCGAATCACCCGATCCTCGTAGGCGGGGACAATTTCTAAAACATCTCCCTTCAGACGGAAATTGCTGCGCTTTAGTTCGGTATCATTGCGGCTATATTGCACCGAGACTAAATCCCGTAATAATTGCCGTTGATCACATTCTGCTCCGACTCGTAGAGGAATGGCCGCTTTGAGGTATTCCGCAGGTATCCCTAAGCCATAAATACAACTAATTGAAGCCACTACAATTACATCATCCCGTTCAAAGAGGGAGCGAGTCGCAGAGTGGCGCAACATATCGATTTCATCGTTAATAGAGGCGGTTTTTTCAATATAGGTATCACTCACCGGAAGATAGGCCTCGGGTTGATAATAGTCGTAATAACTAATAAAGTATTCAACCGCATTTTCGGGGAAAAATTGCCGCAATTCGTTGCACAATTGAGCCGCTAGGGTTTTATTATGGGCAAGGACGAGGGTCGGTTTACCGATATTGGCGATGACACTGGCAATGGTAAAGGTTTTTCCGGTGCCGGTTGCCCCGAGGAGGGTTTGTAAACGGTTGCCTTGTTGGACTAAATCCGTCAGTTGTGCGATCGCCGCAGGTTGATCTCCCGTCGGTGTAAAGGGTGCTTGGAGGTGGAATTGCGCCATAAAGTAAAACTTTTCGCCCCAATCATGAATTTTTATAGATTATTGTTACAGATCCCTGTATTTTTAGAGTGGGGAGCTTCGACCGACGTTAAATTAAGTTTAAAATTTAGCCACTTATTCTTAAAATTGTAGTAGAGCAGTCCACCTAGTACAAGCCCAAGGGTTAACCAACTAAGATGAGCAATGCCGCCAAAGCACCCAAACCTGTGAAAAACAGTGTTACAACTCAAAGTTCGAGCAACAAGACACCGGATCTAAAAACTTCTGATGCAAAAACTTCTGATGCAAAAACTTCTGATGCAAAAACTTCTGAAGACAAGGGAGAAAAAACTGTGAGTGGTGATAATGCAACGGCTGTTAATGGCAGAGATAACACCAGTAAAGATACCATAAACAAAGATAACACCAGTAAAGACAATAAAGGAAAAGAGGAAATGGGTAAACCAGAAACAGGAATTGTGGCAGCTACTTCTCAAGGGGGTTTGGCTCCCGCTAGTCAGAAATCTGCGGGTTTAGTCTACCAATCTTCCACCAGATTACCCCAAAACCGCCCGATTGAACCCAGTCATCTAAAAGTGGTGGGAACTTACGATACGATGGGCTTACGTCCGGTGACTTCCAGTGGCTTAGATATCAGTAGCAGTATGGTGGTGTCGGGCAATCGTCCCATCATGAAAAGTACGTTAGCTATTAGCCAGAGTTACAGTATTATGGGCAATCGTCCAGTGGCTTCTAATGAAATTGAAGACATGAGTACTTTAATTGGTTATCTCGATTAGGGACAACTTTTGAATCTTGATTTTAAAGATCAATTTTTTGGGTAATTCATTTTTTTTAGCCCCTTAGGGTACGCGCAAACGTACCCTCTTTTTGTCCGAGTTTAGCTTTAAGTATTAACCTGAATCTTAGTCCGCACCAAACTTATGAAATCTTGGTTTCCCCAACTCCCTATTCCGGTTTGGATTTTAGCGTTTGGTCGTTTATTGTCTCAAGTGGGGACAGGATTCACACTTTTTTATGCCCCCATTTTCTTTGTCAATCAAGTGGGACTCTCGACGACTCAGGTGGGACTAGCATTAGGGAGTCAGGCTGTTTCTGGTATCGTGGGGCGCTTTGTGGGGGGCAGTTTATCGGATTCTCCTGAGTGGGGGAGACGCAAAACGTTGTTACTGTCGGCGGCCATTTCGGCTTTGGCCGATGGGGTGTTTTTCCTGACCCACAATTTCCCTCTGTTGGTGTTGGGTTGTTTGTGTATGGGGTTGGGTATTGGTTTGTACTGGCCGGCAACGGAGGCGGTGGTAGCCGATTCTACGGGGGTCGAGAAGCGCGATGAAGCGTTTGCGGTGACTCGTTTGGCGGATATGATTGGATTGGGGGTGGGGGTAATTTTAGGGGGCTTCATGGCGACCCTAGGCCTCTATCGTTGGTTGTTTGTGGTGGATGGGATCTCGTTTGTTTTGTTTTTCGGCTTGATCTATGGGGCGATCGCAGAAACTCGTCAAGGTAATCCTTCGAGTGAGTCACTTTCCCAGCGTTGGGTGTTGGCACTGGGCGATCGCCTTTTCCTGATCTATCTTGTCGTTAACGTCCTCTTCACCACCTACATTTCCCAAATTCAAAGTAGTCTCCCCCTCTACTTCTCCAACTTTGTCCCCGGCAGTGCTAACGACACCGGATTCCCCCCCCAAACCATTAGCCTGTTATTCAGTTTTCATATTGTCTTAGCCGCCCTCTTACAATTGCCTATGGTGCGGATTCTCAGTCATTTTAGCCGTCCCCATGCCCTGATGTTTTCTCTCTGTGGCTGGGGGGCGGGATTTGCCTGTGTTTGGCTAACGGGACAGGTGTCTGATTATGCCATTATCCCGGCTGTCCTCAGCTTGGGCATTTTAGCCGCTTCCACGGTGAGTTATGTCCCCTTTGCCTCCAGTTTTGTGGTTGATCTGGCCCCTCAATCCCTACGGGGAATTTACCTCTCCCTGAATTCCCAATGTTGGGCGATTGGCTACCTCATTGGCCCTCCTTTAGGGGGCTGGGCGCTGGACCAAAAACCCGCCATTGTTCATGGTTTTTGGGTGTTGGCGACCTTGAGTACGGGGGGGGGATTGTTGATTTTAGGGTATCTACAAAAACTTTGGGGCGATCGCATTCAATCCGGTGATCAAGGGAATAGGGACTAGGGGGAATTCATGAATTCTCCCTAGGATGGGGTCAAAAGATCAAATCGTCAAGAGAATAAGGGGATTGCTCCGGTAAATTGACGTCATATTCAGCTTCAACAATTTCAACGGCATCCTGATAAATCTCGGTGAACTGGTTTTCAAGTTTAGGCTTCATACTGGGGGCGTATTTACCTTTTAAATTTTTCTGAAAAGCAATGACTTCCGCCTTCCATTTCCTATGACATTCTTCTAAAGGAACGTAGTCAACTTTTAAACGATGTTCAATTTGTCTTCTTAATAAACTAACGACCGCATTATATTCACTCCGTCCCAAACTTTCAATTTCCTCAATAATATTGTCCCAGTCTAAGTCTTGTAACTCCTGCCAGTTGTGATAAGTATTAACCAAATTTCGCAAGGCCTGAGCTTGTTCTATTGTCCATTGATGATAGTCTCTCTCGTAACTATTCGTTTTCCTGTTTTGAGTCATTTCACCTATTCCCTATTCCCGACTCCCCGAGTTATTCAGCAAGTCCTAATTATCAAGTATTAATTATTAATTCCCTGAGACAAAAGGACATTCAGGCTGAACTTGTCAGCCTTGCCGATTGCCTATTCATCACTACTCAAAGCTTGTTCAATAATCTGCAAATTTTCCCGCGCTGTAGTGTAGTTTCGATCTAAACGTAAAGCCCGTTCAAACTGCTGTTTAGCTCCTGCGAGATCCCCACTTTGGGCAAGGGCAGACCCGAGGTTATTATGGCGGATAGCACTAGGTTGGAGTTGCACAGCGCGACGGTGGGCGGCAATGGCTTCCTCTAGTTGTCCCATTTCGCTTAAAACGTTGCCGAGGTTACTGTAGGCGATCGCATTATTCCCATCCAAAGCAATCGCCCGTTGATAAGCCTCAAGTGCTGCCTCTAGTTGCTCATTGGCTTTGTAGGCAATTCCCAGATTGATATAGGCTTCAAGATGATTCTCCTCCAATTCAAGGGCTTTTAGATAAGCGTCAATGGCTTGGGGATAATTGCCCTGCGCCATCAGGGTAATGCCTAAATTATAGTAGCGGGTGGCCGTGGGTTCAATTTGAATAGCCCGGGCATAGGCTTGAATGGCTTGTTCTAAGTTGCCTTGGGCGCTAAGAAGGTTGCCGAGATTATTATGAGCTTGGGCATAATTGGGGTCAAGGGCGATCGCACGACGGTACGCATTCAGGGCATCTCTCGTCCGGCCTTGGGCCCGTAATACGACCCCCAAATTACTGTAGGCAATGGCAAAATTCGGGTCAAGATCAATAGCCTGTTGATAGGCAGAACGCGCCACCGAGAGGTTATTCTGGGCTTTAAAAGCATTGCCCAAATTGTTGTAGGCGATCGCATTATTCGGGTCTAGTTCAATCGCCTTTTGATAGGCCGCCACCGCCTCATCCACGGCCCCCTGTTCCATCAACGCCAGACCCAAATTAATATAAGCCGAAGGATTATCCGGAGCCATCTCCAGCACCTGTTGCCAAATCCCTACAGCCCCCTCATAATTCCCCTCCTGATAAGCCCTATTCCCCGCTTGAAACAGTTGTTCAATGCGTGAACTTTGTCCATAGGCCGGAGACAGAGAAACCGTTAAAAACAAACTCAAAAACAGTGCCAAGCCAAAGCGAGTTTTCATAATCTACTATTAAGCCTTGAGATTTTGCTAGTTCAAATATACTATCAAAATATACTGCAAACCATCTAGTCCACAGGCTAACACGCAGGCAATTGTTCCGGTTGAGGAAATTTGCCCTCGGAACAATTAAACAGAAGCGAAACGAAACTGCTAACGTGAGAAGAAGGATTAAAGCAAAGGGTTAGGCATGACAGTGAACAAGAAAACCGAAACCAACCATCCCCCAGAAGCCATTCCCCCCCAGCGGCCGATTCCCCCCGTGAGTCGTCCCACCCAAACCCTCAAAAAACCCCAACAATCCACCAAAGTGGAAAAACCTAAACGTCGCGAAAAAAAAGAAATTGTCCGTTTGTCGGAATATGAAGGGTTAAAAGCAGGGGATCAAGTGGTTTTACCCTATACCCGTCAAAAGGTAGAGTTACAGTATTTTACTCTGAGTCCCAGTGGGGTTCCTTTTGCCGCCTTTGAAGGGGGGGCTGTCGCTGTCCCTTGGCTGCTATCGTTAGAGTAAACAGTTAGCCTTGACATCCGCCCCGCCGTAAACGGACGGGAATTCTATCTATTTCAACAGGTCAAAAATTGACAATTGTTGAAATGCTGGATGGGATAAACCGGGGACATCTTTAGGCATAATTGAGGAAGGAAAACCATTACGTGAAGCGTAGACGACCTTCCACTTACTAAGACGCATGAGTAAAAAGCGAGTTCTTTCAGGAGTTCAACCTACCGGGAATTTACATTTAGGCAACTATTTAGGGGCAATCCGCAACTGGGTAGAGTCTCAACAGGACTATGACAATTATTTCTGTGTGGTGGATTTACACGCCATTACAGTTCCCCACAATCCGGCCAGCTTGGCGGCTGATACTTATGCGATCGCCGCCCTTTATCTAGCTTGTGGTATTGACCTACAATATTCTACGATTTTTGTTCAGTCCCACATTTCAGCCCACAGTGAACTCGCTTGGTTATTGAACTGTGTCACCCCCATCAACTGGCTAGAACGGATGATTCAGTTTAAAGAAAAAGCGATTAAACAGGGGGAAAATGTCAGCGTAGGGTTATTAGATTATCCGGTACTGATGGCGGCGGATATTTTGCTCTATGATGCGGATTTAGTCCCAGTCGGGGAAGACCAAAAGCAGCATATTGAGTTAACGCGGGATATTGTGATTCGGATTAATGATCAATTCGGCACACCAGAGCAACCTGTGTTAAAACTGCCCGATCCCTTAATCCGTAAAGATGGGGCAAGGGTGATGAGCTTAACCGATGGTACAAAGAAAATGTCGAAGTCCGATCCCTCAGAGCAAAGTCGGATTAACTTGTTGGATAGTCCCGATGCGATCGCCAAAAAAATTAAACGCTGCAAAACCGATCCCATCAAAGGCCTAGAATTTGATAACCCCGAACGTCCCGAATGTAATAACCTGCTCACCCTCTATGCCCTACTCTCCGGGCAAACCAAAGAGGCCGTCGCTCAAGAATGTCAAGATATGGGCTGGGGGCAATTTAAACCCCTGTTAACAGAAACCACCATTGCCGCCCTGCAACCCATCCAAACCAAATATCAGGACATTATGGCAGATCCCGGCTATTTAGAGGGCATTTTACGGCAAGGTCGCCAAAAAGCCGAACAGAGCGCCCAAGTGGTGTTAGAGCGAGTGAAAACCGCCCTAGGCTTCTCGCTGCCCTTTTGAAGAGGAAAACAGCAAAAAGGGACACTCTCTCGTGTCCCTGATGATTGGGTTACAAATGGATTTTAAGCCATTTCTTTTGGGGTTTTTTCTTCCAGTCGTCCACTACCGCGCTCCTTCGTTGCATCTAACTCTTTATAGCCTTTATAACGGTTCACTCGGCCACTACCGCGATCGCTAGAGCAGTAATCCGTACAAGTGTCAGACCCCGCGCTAGGCTGGGCTGAACTAATTTGCAGAGGCTCGGGCACCGTGCTGATTTCAGTTAATCCCGCCTTCACAGCCGGAACAATTGATAGTAAGCTCAGGAGAACTACTGTAATGTATGTGTGCATAGCAAATTTAATCCGTGTCAGGTTTCTATTTCCTGATACGGAGTTTCTTGCTATTCATCAGGACAAATTTTTGCCCATCCCCTGAGCGGTTATGCTGAAAGATTAAGCACCGCGCAGAGATTTTTCTAAAGTGGGGGGATCTATCCCCAATTCCGTCAGTAACACCAAGGCTGGACAAAATTGTTCAGGGTGGGGGAGTAACTTCTTCCAGAGACGAGTCACCCCTAACAGTAAATGCTCACTGCCAATCAAAATATGACCCGATGCGATCGCCTCCTCCAGAGAAAACTGTAAAACCTGTTGAGCCATCGGGGAAAATGCCATAATCCCCCCTTTTTGAGTCCCTAACCGACTCTTGACAAAAGACCGCGCTTGTGTTAGGTCTAAACCCACCATCTTCAAAGCCCGTGCCGCCCCCCCACTGCCTTCCCCCAACAAGCCTAAAAGAATATGTTCCGCCTCTATTTTCTCCTGCCCTAAGCGCATCGCTTCCATCCGCGCCAACAGCAACACCTGCACCGCTTTTCCCCCCAAGCGCTCATAAATATGATGGGGAATAAAAGCCTCTAAATCCTCTTGTTGCGGATTTCTATGGAGAATTTGACCCAACAAAAACTCCTCATTGTGTTGGGTAATTTTATGCCAATCCACAATATGCTGTTTTACACAACATTCTGTATAAAAAAAGGCAATTAAATCCTCTAAAACCTCCGTATTCAGGGAATAAAAAACATATTGTTTATCTTTTCTCACCCGAATAATACCCTGTTGTTTTAACCTATCCAAATGACGAGAAAGCCCAGAACTGGAAATCTTAATTCGTTCCAGTAATTCGGCTACTGTAATTTCGTGGGGGTACTTTTTCACCAGAAACCGGACAATAAATAAGCGGACTGGTGAGCCTAAAGCCCCCAACAAGCCAGCATAGCGTGTTGTACTTGATTTCATCATCGGGCTATCCTAAAATCAGTTGAGTGAATGGAAATAGGGAATTGGGGGCAAGAATTTAGGCTGTTTTGTTTAAAATTTCATTGAAAAACGATGGAGAAAGAGAGACTTAGGGAATGAGTAGGGCTTGATATTCTTCCTC
Source organism: Spirulina subsalsa FACHB-351 (assembly GCF_026130165.1). Classification (GTDB taxonomy): domain Bacteria; phylum Cyanobacteriota; class Cyanobacteriia; order Cyanobacteriales; family Spirulinaceae; genus Spirulina_A; species Spirulina_A subsalsa_A. The sequence continues at coordinate 34,969 of NZ_JAIHOM010000001.1, forward strand.
AGTGAAACGATCCGCTTCACTTTCTAAACGATCCACAAATAAAATACCATCGAGATGATCTAACTCATGTTGAAAAATCCGCGCCACAAAATCCGTTAAAACCCCTTGTTGAGGTTGTCCCCAACGGTCCAAATAACTGACCTCAATATGGCGATCGCGCTTCACCAAACCCCGGACACCCGGCACACTCAAACACCCCTCCCAATCCTTCACCATTTCCCCCGAATAGCCCAAAATAGAGGGGTTAATCATCACCGTCGGTTCCATCTGTGGAGCATGGGGATAGCGCCCATTTGGTCGAGAGGCCACCACAAACAAACGGCAAGACTGGGACACTTGAGGCGCTGCAATCCCCACCCCCTTGGCCGCTAATCCCGTGGCAATCAGACGATCCATCCACCCTTGCCAAGCCGGGTCTAAAATATTCTCTAGGGGGTCAGCCTTTTGGCGCAAAATAGGATCACCGATCTCAGTAATAGAAAGGAGGTCAGTCATAATTTCTTTGGGTTAGATGCGTTCTTCCTTCATTGTGGCTTATGTGACCCCCTCTTGACCGATCTGGGGGGAAATCCCCCCCCCTGAGTGGTACTCCCCCCAGTTATTCGCTACACTTACCTTAGTTCTTGGGTTTGACCGAACAGAGTGCAACTACAAAAAATCTAGTGTTATCAATTTGACACGGTGAACGCTGATCACCTCCAATAGCCAAAATATTGAGTAGAGTGGAGAAAAACCAACTCAACTCAACCCTGTTGGTCTTGTTACCCAACCCTAGCCCCCCTCAGACTGGGAGTAAATTATGACAGAGTTACGGCTACGCTTACATATTGAAGGGACTCCGGAACGAGTGGTAAGTGTAGCATCATCTGAATTTATCATTGGTCGTCTACCTGAGTGTGATCTATGTCTACCATTTTCGGAAATTTCTCGACACCATACCCGGATTTTTCAAAACTCCGCCCAGGAATGGATGATTGAGGACTTAGGGAGTACCAATGGCACACTCCTTAATCAGGTTCAATTACAGGGATCTCTCCCTCTGCACCATAACGACATTGTGCAGGTGGGGAATGCTTTCCTGATTACCTATCTCATTGAATCGAGTACCGTTACCCACACAACAGAAGTTTCTCACAGTCCCACCCGCATGACGATTTTGCGCAATGCGGAGGAGTTACAAAGGCAGTGGTTACAATCCGAAGATACCAGCCGGGGGGAAACGTTTAATATTCAGCAACGGGCGATTTCTCGTTTACAGTATTTGGTGGAAATTGCCAAGGATTTAAACTCAGCCGAGTCTATTGAGGCTATTTTCAATCGGGTGCAGGATGTGGTGTTTAAGGAATTAAAAAATATTCAACGTCTGGCGCTGTTGGTGGATGTGGATGCTAATGGGGAGTTAACCTTAATTGATGCGGCCACTCGTTTTGAACTCCCCGACTATCTGAACACCCGGACTCATAGCTGGATTAGTCGGAGTATCTGTAAGCAAGTTTTTAAGGAAAAAGTCGCGATTAAAACCGTTGATGCTCAAGAAGATAAACGCTTTGAAGGGGAACATAGTATTTTAGCCAAAGGGATTCGCGGGGCCTTAGCGGTGCCATTGTGGGATAAAAACCAAGTGGTGGGGGTGATGTATGCGGATGCGAGTTTGAATTTAAAGACTTCTGATGCCTCGGAAGATGAGGAGGATTTGAGCTTTTTCTCTACGGTGGCTAATTTGGTGGCCTATAGTGTGCAACGGTGGTTATTAACGCGGAAACTCCAAGGAGAGGAACGAATTCGCCAACAGTTGGAACGTTATCACTCCCCGTCGGTAGTGCAACAGTTGATTGCGGTGGGGGCGTTGGATCACGGACGATTAAAACCCAAGGAAGCGGAAATTAGTATCATTTTCGCCGATTTGGTGGGTTTTACGGCGATGTCGGAACGGATGACTCCCGCGCAAATTGCCAAGCTGTTGGATCGGTTTTTTGAGGAGATGTTGCAGTATGTGTTTAAGTTTGGGGGAACTTTAGATAAGTTTATTGGGGATTGTATTATGGCCTTTTTTGGCGCACCGGAGCCCCAATCTGACCACGCGGATCGGGCGGTGGCGGCGGCGGTGGGGATGTTGCGCCATTTAGACCGTTTGAATGCGGCGAAGGTTTGGCCTGAACCGTTAGAGATTCATGTGGCGATTAATAGTGGGAAAGCGGTGGTGGGGGATGTGGGGAGTCACCAACGGGTGGATTATACGGTGTTGGGGGCGACGGTGAATCTAGCGGCGCGTTTGGAGGCGATTTGCCCCCCTTGTGAATGTGTGATCTCGGAAGATACCTATAAGCGGCTAAAACGGCCTCAAGGCTTTTATTTGCTGGGGGAGCGCACGTTTAAGGGCATTGATCGACCCATTAAAGTGTACCAAACTCGTCACCGTCAGCGATCGCACCCCATCAGTCAACAGCCTACTGCTCAAATGTAATCGTTAATCATCATTAACTAAAATCAACATTAACTAACTGCCTCTTAAGATGCTACAAGCTGAAGCAGAAAGCCCACACCATACCTGTGCTTGGTTGGTGTGGGTTGTTCGCGTTATTCAATCCGGCAACCTGAGCCAAAAATAACCTAGTCTTAGCTCATTGCAGAGAGACTTTCGCCCCAAATGATTCCAGATATTTTTTAATATTCATGGCATCATGGGAGGGAATGGACTCTTTTAAGACAACCGGAGGTTTTTTAACCATCAATTTAGCTTGTTTAAACCCCACTCCTGTTACATTCCAAACCACTTTAGTGATGGCGGTTTTTCGGTTGGGCGGAATAAACTCTAAAATGACATCAACTGCTTGTGCAGAGTTATAAATCGCGGGAGATGCTATCCCGTTAATCATTATTTCCTGAGTAGACATTTCCGAGGTATAAATTTCCCGAGCAGACATTTTTTCAGTCATCCCCGGAGAACCAAATTTCACTGTTAAGGGAGAAGCTTCTACACCAAAATGGTGTTCAATTTCCCGGAATAACTCAGCCGCTTCCACTAAGGTTAAGGTTTTCATCTGTTCGATGATGTTCAACACTTTGGTAGACATGATTTTCACCTACCTATCATTATTGAGTTGTTCTGGGATTATTAAGTTGTGTGTAAGGATGTGTACAAGAATACGCCAGCAGCCGAGCTTGCTAGTTTCAACAATACCATACTACAAGCATAATACATCCTTTGTCAAGGGATGGTTGCCTGTCATCGTTAAGACTGTTTTTTAATCTCTCTTAGGGTATATTGCGTTCCCATTTGAGTTTTGTAATCCACAAGAGAAAGCAAAGGGAACGGGGAACAGTATACAAGGGTTACAAGGAGCTTGAAGTATTATGATAAACTCCTCTGAGAGTTGATCAATGATTTGGAAACGCTATAGTTTCCCGGTGTCGTACTGTTTACTGTTGAGGGATAGTGCGTCAGCATTACAGTTATTCTTCCGTACCCTACAACGTCTCTCTGTTTACTGTGTGAGGAATCACTTTAAAAATCTTTATAATTTCTTACGAATACTTTCGGTTTTCTCTAGTGATGTGTGAAGTATTGTTTGAAACTGTTGCAGTTATTTTTGATCCCCACGGGTTTTAGGGCAAGATTCAGGCATTTTTAGCAGTATTCTACCCTAGGTCAAGGGAAATCAAGGCTTAGGTTACGCAGAGGACGTTTAGGGAGGATCAGCGAGAAAAAACGCTTCTCATGAGGTGAGGGTGGGGGAAGCAAGAGGGGAAGAAGTAACCTAAAATGGGCTAGAAAATCCCGGCTATGGGATAAGGGAGTGGGCCGGTTTAAGGGTCTTTCTCGTGATTCAAGCTTAATTTAATGGGAGTTCACAAAAAATCAGAGTAGGATCGAAACAGAGAGCGCACGAAACCTTTACCTTTACTTCTTATGGCTTCTGTTGACCACGTTAAACAATATCTCGCTCATTGGTTATTACTGGGGAAATCGGTTCATTTCCACAATGGACAAGTCATGCAGCCTCAGTCTATTGTGCAGGGCGATCGCTATTCTCCCGAATTTGAGCAGTGTTGGCAACAGATTTTAGCTGTGGAGGGTCGGGATTGCTACTTAGATGGTACAGATACCACGATTGAGGCCTTATTGTCCCCCGCTTGGGATCTCATCCTTTGCGCTCGTTGTGATATGCCTGTTCCCGCAAAATTACGGGGAATGCCTCCTAATACTTGTCCCTGTCATGATATCCCCTCTTGGCCGAATTCTGAGTTACCGAAACCTCACCTCCCCAAGGACACTCAACAACATTTAAGGGGATTGCGCGATCGCCTCAAACAAATTGGCAGCCTTCCCCCCTCTTGTCCCTTACGTTCCCACCCTTCCCCCCTGCCCTCCAATTCCCCCGGGCTTCCCTATGCGATGGCCGTGCATTTATTGAAACCTCAGAGAAGCCAAACCCCCCCTACTCCCCCCACTCCCACTCCCAGTGATGAGGTGCTTCAGTTTCCAGTGAAACAGGGCAAACTCCTTTAACTCGGGGCTGGGGTCAATCTGGATCTTTTTTGAGGTGAGATGATTTCACCTTGTGGGTACATACTAGACAGTGGAGTAACTGGTCAGTTGAGGTCTGGCTGTTGTGCGTGATTACTCTTCACAGCGATCGCATATCCCATGCACCGTCACCTCATACCCCTCCACCTGTAAACCCGGGCGGAGTTGCTCAAAGGTCATTTCTGGTAACTGTTCCCAAGGAATATCCTCAATCTTGCCACAACACTTACAGCGAAAATGGTGATGACGGTTAATATTGGCATCATAACGACAAACCCCCTCCTCCAATAACACCGCCTTAACTAAATTGACCTGACACAAAGCCTGTAGAGAACTATACACCGTTGCTTGAGAAGACCTCGGTGCTTCTTGGTTTAAATCCTGCAAAATTTGTTCAGCCGTTGGGTGATCCTTGCGTTCCAGCAAATTGGCATAAACGGCAAATCGCTGGGGTGTCACCCGTAAGCCCTTCGTTTTCATGGTTTTAACGATTTGATCCGCTCGCTGCTCCATACCACCTCACTCCGACTCAACGATAAAGCACGAAAATCAACACTCCTTCGCTCAAGGATTTTACGAAATTTAAAGGATTTCACCAACTCGACCGCTTCACAACTCACTGCCCCTTAGCGAGTCATGATTTCTTGCCCATTACAGGCTGCTTGATTGTTCTATGTTAGCAGTCCTATCTCAGAATAGTTCTCTTTTAGAAAAAATTTATAAATTAAGCAATTATGACTATTGACAGATTCTTAAATCAGAATTATTCTGAGATACAGAACAGAACAACCCCGTGAACCCCTTGCAATTCCCTAGCAATTGGTTCAAACAGTTCAAATCAAACAGTTCAAACCAAACAGTTCAAACCAAACGGTTCAAACACTGATTACATATTGAGAGGTTATCTATGGCTGCAATTGAAAGAGTGCCTGATGTAGTATTTAAAACCCGCGTGCGGGATGAGTCCGTGCCGGGTCCGAATCCCTACCGTTGGGAAGACAAAACCACTCAAGATATCTTCGGCGGCAAAAAAGTAGTTGTATTCTCTCTTCCTGGAGCCTTTACCCCTACCTGCTCCTCTAACCACCTGCCCCGTTATGAAGAATTATACGAAGAATTCAAAGCCCAAGGGGTCGATCAAATTATCTGCGTATCTGTGAACGATGCTTTTGTGATGTTCCAGTGGGGCAAACAAATCGGCGCGAAAAATGTGTTCTTACTGCCCGATGGGAACGGGGAATTCACCCGCAAAATGGGGATGTTAGTAGACAAAGCGAATCTCGGTTTCGGGATGCGTTCTTGGCGCTACTCTATGCTAGTGAACGACGGCAAGATTGAAAAACTGTTTGCCGAACCCGGTTACTCTGACAACTGCCCCACCGACCCCTTTGAAACCTCTGATGCAGACACCATGTTAGCGTATCTGAAAGGGACTGAATCTCAAGGTGTTTCTGAACCTCGTTTAGAATTTGTGGGCTAGACCCTGACTTGATCCCCCCATTCATGCTAAAGCGGGCAGATTGCCCGCTTTTCTTGGGCAAATTTTGTTAAGTTCTCTCGGAAATCGACCCGATCTAGGGGAAACTAAGAAGGAGAAACCCTAGCTGTTTCCTGTGGGGTGGATTCTCCTGAACCCCCATGCAGATATTGAGAGACAACAAAACCTATGCTTGATCCCATTGCACCTTGGCCTACGGCAGACCGTTCCCCTGACCTGCAAATTACTGAAGAAGTTCGCCTAGCGGCGATTGATATTGGGACGAACTCGATTCATATGGTGGTGGTACGCATTGATCCCCATCTTCCAGCGTTTACGATTATTGCGCGGGAAAAGGATACGGTGCGTTTGGGGGATTCTGACCCCAAGACGGGGGATCTCACCCCGGAGGCTGTGGAACGAGCTATGACGACTCTGGCACGCTGTCAAAGCTTGGCGACCAGTTTTGGGGCGCAATATATTGTTGCAGCGGCCACCAGTGCGGTGCGAGAGGCCCCCAATGGGAGTGAGTTTATTAAACGGGTGGATAAGGAGTTAGGGTTACAAATCGACCTGATTTCGGGGCAGGAGGAGGCGAGACGAATTTATTTAGGGGTCTTGTCGGGGATGGAGTTTGAGGAAGCGCCCCATGTGATTATTGATATTGGGGGCGGGTCCACGGAGTTGGTTTTGTGCGATCGCCAAGAAGCCCGTTTTCTCAGTAGTACCAAGGTGGGGGCGGTGCGTTTAACCCATGAGTTTATCACCACGGATCCTATTAGTCAGGAGGAGTTAACCTATTTACGGGCCTATGTGCGGGGGATGTTAGAGCGCCCCGTCGAACAGATTCAAAAGGGGCTACAAGCGGGGGAAGTTGCCCGTTTAGTGGGGACTTCCGGCACCATTGAAACCTTGGCCACCCTCCACGCCAAAATGACGACAGGGAATCCCCCTAATCCTATTCAGGGATATTGCATTAGCCGGGAAACCTTGCTAGACCTGACTCAGACCCTTGCCAGTTCCGATTATAGCGATCGCCTGAAGCTCCCCGGAATGTCTGAAAGACGCGCTGAGATTATTGTAGCGGGGGCGGTGATTCTGACGGAAGCCATGGAGATGTTGGATCTCGAGGAAATTATCCTCTGTGAACGGGCTTTAAGGGAAGGGATGATCGTGGATTGGATGCTGTCTCATGGTTTAATTAGCGATCGCCTCCATTTTCAAAGTGAAGTACGAGAACGCAGTGTTTATAAAATTGCCCGCAAATACAAAGTCAAAATGGACTATAGTGAGCGCGTGGCACAATTTGCCCTCAGTTTATTCGACCAACTCCACGACAAACTCCACTACTGGAACGAAGAAGAACGAGAACTTTTATGGGCGGCCGGAATGCTCCATAATAGTGGGCTTTATATTAGTCATTCTGCCCACCATAAACACTCCTATTATTTGATTCGCCATGCCGAGTTATTAGGCTTTACTGAAACCGAAATAGAAGTGATTGCTAATATTGCCCGGTATCACCGAAAAAATAAACCCAAGAAAAAGCACGAAAACTATCAAAATTTACCCAACAAACACTATCGCCACCTTGTTGATCAACTGAGTGCTATTTTACGCCTTGCCGTAGCCTGTGACCGTCGCCAAATCGGAGGAGTCGCCGCCATTGACTGTGACTATTACCCTCACCATAAGGAACTGATTTTATATCTGACCCCCCGTATTTCTGGGGATGATTGTGGGTTAGAAAAGTGGAATTTAGAGTATAAAAAAGATGTATTTGAGGAAGAGTTTGGGGTGAAAGTTAAAGTAGAGGTACAAGGGAGTTAACGATCTAGAGGGGAAAGGTGCAGATTACCTGCCAGACGGTGATTTAAGTCGCCATAAAATGCAGCTAATATCTTTCCAAGACACGCCGACGCAGAAAGCGGCAGGACTCTTAAAATCCTACCGCTTAAGAACTGAACACCTTATTTCTTGTTGCAAGCTGGTGATGATTAGCACTCAAGAGAACAAAGCGTTAAACTCTAGCGCATTTCACTATCGTTAGTATTTTCTAAACCAGAAGCAGAGCGAATCAAGGTAGAGATTTGACGATGACGGTTGTTGTCGCGTTCACGCTTGCGAGCATTCAATAATCGAGCCTGTTTGTTAATCATCATAATTCCAATCTCCGATGGTAAAGGATAATACAGTTTAAAGCCAGTGCGTTATTTCTGTAACTTTAACTACATTTTAACGACAATTTCATTCTATGTCATCCTCTGAGGGATGTCAGTTAACAAAACGATAAGGTTTGGGGGCATTCGGGTAAATTCCTTGAGTCTTAAGGCGCACAAACCCTTACCTGACAGAGGATAGACCCCAGCTAAGGATTCTGCCCCCCAGTCAAAATACTCCCCCCCCAAAGAGGCTCAAACCCTAACAAGTTGTAAAGATGAGTCTAAAATTTCCTTAAGAACTCGCCCCGAACCCAAAAGGTTGATCAAAAATCAAACAACGTTGAAGTGTAGGAATCTAGGCTTAAAAGCTTCCCGCCTTCTAGATTCAGGCTGAAAACGCACGGAACCGTAATTGTTATAGAGAAGCATCAATGAACAGCAACAAGCTGCCGTCTAAACAAGGATTATACGAGCCACAGTTCGAGCATGACGCTTGTGGTGTTGGTTTTATTGTTCATAAGTTGGGGAAGAAATCACATGAAATTATCGAACAAGCCTTAACTATATTGCTCAATCTAGACCACCGAGGCGCCTGTGGCTGTGAACCGAATACGGGCGACGGTGCTGGGATATTGATGCAAGTGCCACACAAGTTTCTGAAAAAAGTGGCCGCGGTCGAAAATATTAACCTACCTGAACCCGGACAGTACGGGGTGGGGATGATTTATAGTTCCCGGGACCCCCAACAACGGCAACAAAGCCGTCAGCGCTTCGAGCAGATTGTGGCTGAGGAAGGACAACAGGTGTTAGGGTGGCGAGATGTGCCGACCGATGACAGTCCCTTGGGAGCGACGGCCCAAAAAAGTGAGCCGTTTATGGAACAGGTCTTTATCCAACGGGCGGCGAACCTGGGGGATGATCTGGCCTTTGAGCGCAAATTGTATATTATCCGCAAGCGATCGCACGAAATCCGGGCAACAGGTCTAGATCCTTGTTGGTACCCCGCCAGTCTCTCCTGTCGGACAATGGTCTATAAAGGGATGTTGATGCCCGTCCAAGTGGGAGAATACTACCCCGAACTCCATGACCCCGACATGGAAAGCGCCCTCGCTTTAGTCCATTCCCGCTTTAGCACGAACACCTTCCCCAGTTGGGAGCGATCGCACCCCTACCGCTACATTGCCCACAACGGCGAGATTAACACCCTCCGAGGCAATATTAACTGGATGCACGCCCGCCAGTCCCTGTTCCAATCCGAACTATTTGGCGACGACCTCGACAAAATTCAACCCGTCATCAACCTCGAAGGCAGCGACTCCACCATCTTTGATAATGCCCTAGAACTCCTCGTTTTAGGCGGTCGCTCCCTCCCCCACGCCGTCATGATGATGATTCCTGAACCTTGGACCAATCACGAGTCCATGAGTCCAGAGAAAAAGGCCTTCTATAAATACCACTCCTGCTTAATGGAACCCTGGGACGGCCCGGCCTCCATTGCCTTCACCGACGGCACCATGATCGGCGCAGTCCTCGACCGCAACGGCTTACGCCCCTCCCGCTACTACGTCACCAAAGATGATTTAGTCATCATGGCCTCGGAAGCGGGAGTCTTACCCATCGAACCGGAACGAGTCGCCTTTAAAGGTCGTCTCCAACCCGGTCGGATGTTCCTGGTCAACATGGCCGAAGGGCGCATTGTGGCCGATGAAGAGATTAAACACGCGATCGCCAGCGCCGAACCCTATCAGGAGTGGATTGACCAGCAAATGGTCAACCTAGCCGACCTCAAAGACGCGCCCACCCTGCAACCCCTCACCGATACCCTGCCCCTCGTCCAACGGCAGACCGCCTTCGGCTACACCTTTGAGCAGTTACGCATCCTCATGACCCCCATGGCACGGGATGGCGTGGAAGCCGTCGGGTCGATGGGCACCGATACCCCCCTAGCGGTCCTCTCCGACCGTCCCAAGTTGCTCTACGACTACTTCCAGCAACTCTTTGCCCAAGTCACTAACCCCCCCATTGACTCCATCCGCGAGGCCATTATTACCTCCGCCGAGACAACCATTGGGGCCGAACGTAACTTACTTGAACCCCAACCCGAAAGCTGTCATTTAATTAGCTTGCCCACCCCCATTCTCACCAATGGGGAATTAGCCAAATTAAAATATGTAGACGAGGGCGGCTTTAAATCCATCACCTTCCCCATTCTCTTTGACCCCAAAGCCGGGGTTCAAGGCCTAGAAGGTCGCATGGAAGAGATTTTTAGCCAAGCCAGTCAAGCCATTAAAGACGGCATTAACCTGATTATTCTCTCCGACCGGGGCGTAGATGCCAATCATGCCCCCATTCCCGCCCTATTAGCCGTGGCCGGATTACACCATCACCTGATTCGGGAAGGCACCCGCACCCAAGTGGGCTTAATCCTAGAGTCCGGCGAACCTCGGGAAGTTCACCACTACGCCACCCTAATCGGCTATGGTTGCTGTGCCGTTAACCCCTACTTAGCCTTTGAAACCATCGACCAGATGATTCAAGAGGGCTTACTGGTCAATGTGGAATACGACAAAGCCTGTAAAAACTACATCAAAGCGGCCACTAAAGGCGTGATCAAAGTCGCCTCTAAGATTGGCGTTTCCACCATTCAAAGTTACCGAGGGGCGCAAATTTTCGAGGCCATTGGCTTAGATCATTCCGTGGTGGATAAATACTTCTCCTGGACCGCTTCCCGCATTGAAGGGTCAAATTTAGAAGTCATTACCCAGGAGGCCATTTTACGCCATAGCCACGCCTTCCCCGACCGCCCCACCAATGGTCACACCTTAGATGTGGGTGGGGAGTATCAATGGCGCAAAGATGGAGAAGCGCACCTGTTAAGTCCTGAAGCCATCCACAGCTTACAAAAAGCCGTGCAAACCGGGGACTACGAACTGTATAAAAAATATGCGGTCTTGATTAATGAACAGAACAAGCAGTATTTCACCCTGCGCGGTCTGTTGGAATTCAAAGCCCGGGACCCCATTCCTTTGGAGGAAGTAGAACCCATTGAAGCGATTATGAAACGCTTCAAAACCGGGGCCATGAGTTATGGGTCAATTTCCAAGGAAGCCCACGAAAGCCTCGCCATTGCCATGAACCGCATCGGTGGCCGTTCTAACACCGGGGAAGGGGGCGAAGACCCAGAACGCTATACTTGGACCAATGAACGGGGCGACTCCAAAAATAGCGCCATTAAACAAGTGGCTTCAGGCCGTTTTGGTGTCACCAGTTTGTACCTGTCCCAAGCGAAAGAAATTCAAATCAAGATGGCACAAGGGGCGAAACCCGGTGAAGGGGGACAATTGCCCGGCCGGAAGGTCTATCCTTGGATTGCCAAAGTGCGCCACTCAACTCCCGGTGTGGGTTTAATTTCACCACCGCCCCACCATGATATCTACTCCATTGAAGACCTTGCAGAACTGATCCACGACCTGAAAAATGCCAATCGGGAAGCTCGGATTAGTGTGAAATTAGTCTCAGAGGTGGGAGTGGGAACCATTGCGGCCGGCGTAGCCAAAGCCCATGCCGATGTGGTGCTGATTTCCGGGTTTGATGGGGGAACAGGGGCCTCGCCTCAAACCTCGATTAAACACGCGGGCTTACCTTGGGAGTTAGGATTAGCCGAAACCCATCAGACCTTAGTGTTGAATAATCTGCGCTCTCGCATTGCCGTAGAAACCGATGGTCAGATGAAAACCGGGCGAGATATTGCGATCGCCACCCTCCTCGGAGCCGAAGAATACGGCTTCTCCACCGCCCCCCTCGTCACCCTCGGCTGCATCATGATGCGCGTTTGCCACATGAACACCTGTCCCGCAGGTATCGCCACCCAAAACCCCGAACTGCGCAAGAACTTCATCGGAGATCCCGAATATACCGTTAACTTCATGAAGTTTGTCGCCCAAGAATTGCGGGAAATCATGGCAGAACTCGGTTTCCGCACCATCAACGAAATGGTCGGTCGGACTGATGTATTGGAAGCCAAACAAGCCGTAGACCATTGGAAAGCCAAAGGCATTGACTTGTCTAAGATTCTCTATCAGCCCGAAGTCGGCCCCGAAGTCGGGCGCTATTGCCAAATGGCCCAAGATCACGGCTTAGATAAATCTCTGGACATGACCACCCTGTTGGATCTGTGCAAACCTGCCATCGAAAACGGCGAAAAAGTCAAGGCCATCCTGCCGATTAAAAACACCAATCGGGTAGTTGGGACAATTTTGGGCAACGAAATCACCAAACGCCACTGGGATGGCCTACCCGAAGATACGGTACATTTGCACTTCCAAGGCAGCGCAGGTCAAAGCTTTGGGGCCTTTGTTCCCAAGGGAGTCACCCTAGAGTTAGAAGGGGATGCCAACGACTACTTTGGGAAAGGACTCAGTGGCGGTAAAGTCATTGTTTATGCTCCCGCCGTTTCTAGCTTTGTTCCTGAAGAGAACATCATCATTGGCAATGTGGCCTTCTACGGAGCCACCGGAGGCGAGGCCTACATTGGTGGAGTCGCCGGGGAACGCTTCTGTGTGCGGAACTCGGGAGTCCGGACAGTAGTCGAAGCCGTGGGAGATCATGCCTGTGAGTACATGACAGGCGGAAAAGTGATCGTCCTCGGTAGCACCGGGCGCAACTTCGGCGCGGGGATGAGTGGCGGGATTGCCTACGTCCTAGATGAAACCGGGGATTTTGCCAGCCGTTGTAATACGGAGATGTCGGACTTAGAATCCCTCGAAGATCCCGAAGAGATCACCGAAATCCACCAGATGATCCAAAACCACGCTAAATATACCCAAAGTCGGAAAGCGCAACAGGTTTTAGACAATTGGGAGGAAATGCGACCCAAGTTCGTGAAGGTCATGCCTCGGGATTACAAACGGGTGCTACAAGCCATCCAGAAGGCTCTCCAAGCGGGCTTAAGTGGCGATGATGCCCTGAGTGCTGCTTTTGAAGAGAATGCCCGTGATGTGGCTCGCATTGGGGGCAGTTAGGGCTTGTTGGAAAAACCGTTTCCTTTCCTTCGGAAGGCTTTGCCAACAGAACGCTAGACCTAACAAGGGAATAGGGAATAGGGGATAGGGAATTGAGAATTATTTCCGACTCCCGACTTCCCGAGTTATTCAGCAGACCCTAAGATAAGTCTTCTGCAAGAGCAAAACACAAGTTCCCCCCTGAAAACTCAGGGGGGAACTTGGCTTTAACTCGCTAGGTACTCTTGAACTGAGCCTTTGCGCTTGCGCAACTTGTTCAAGGCCTCTCGTTCCAGTTGCCGGACTCTCTCCCGACTAATGTTCAAGTGAGTTCCAATTTTAGCCAAGGTCAGAGGCTGTCCATCCCGCAGACCATAGCGCAAGGTCAAGACTTCACGCTGTTGGGGGGTGAGATCCCCCATCAGTTTCTCCAGATCCACTTGCAGGGCGGAATGGGTGGCGAAATCTTCCGGTGAGGCTCCGGTATCTTCTAAGAGATCCCCGAGTTCGGTGTCTTGGTTATCCCCCACGCGCAAATCTAAGGACAGGGGATGGCGGGACCGTTCCAGGTACTCGCGCACTTGTTTGGGTTCTAAGTCCAAGGCTTCGCTCAGTTCGCCAATGGTGGCCGCCCGTCCTAATTCTTGGGACAGTTGGCGCTGGGTTTTCTTGATTTTGTTCAGTTTTTCGGTGATGTGAATGGGCAGGCGAATAGTACGGCTTTTTTCGGCGATCGCCCGGGTGATGGCCTGACGAATCCACCAGTAGGCATAGGTGGAGAAGCGATACCCTTTGGTCGGGTCGAATTTTTCCACCCCGCGCTGCATTCCAATGGTGCCCTCTTGGATTAAATCCAACAGATCCAGATTGCGCTTAATATACTTCTTGGCTACAGACACCACTAAACGCAAGTTGGCTTCCACCATTTTCCGTTTCGCCACATCTCCCAGCGTCAAGGTGCGCTGAAGTTCGGCCTCGCTCAATTGGGCGGCCTTGGCCCACTCACTGAGGGTCAGGGGTTGCTCACGGTTTTGTTCTAACTCCTCTTTCAAGTTCTGCAAGGCAATCCCCGCTTGCACTTGTTTGGCTAAGACAATCTCTTGCTCGTGGGTGAGGAGCGGCACGCGACCGATTTCTTTTAAGTAGGTACGGACGGGATCTAGAGCAGTTTTCATGATCGACAATGGGACTAGAGATTTTAACCAATGGGTTCAGGCTTCGACCTGTCCCCGTTTTCTTAAAGAAATTTGTTGAAGAATGATTAAGCTAGGAGAGAGGGTCTAAGGGGAGAACACATTCCCAGAGACGTGAACCACAGGTTAACCGCAGACGGCTAAAATGCAGATTGTATCGAGGGGGTCAGGATAATCTAACCGGATTGATCGAGGGGCTGGCATAAACTCAAAAACTTTCATTATATCATTCCTCCGCAACATAGAGTTAAGTTTCCGCACGTTTACGAGCAAGTTTAGAATCTGCCTTTCCCAAACAACTGTTGCGCAGATGCCAATTACTTTACATTTATGTTAAGTATTGTAACATTTATTAAGAGATTCGTCACGAAATTTTCTCTGGCGCTGCCTATCTGACCCAGAATAGGGGCAAGAAAAGAGCAGAAAGGGTAAATTAGGGATAAAGCAAGGCTCAAAACAGGGGGTAATCCGTCTGAACTCTCAGTTACTGAGAATTCCCTATTTTCTTGTATCCCGAAACTGCTATGAATGCCCAACTGCTCCAGGAGCTCCAATATCATCGCCAACGGGTTTTAGAACTAGAGCGCCAACTGGCTGAGGAAACGGACAGTTCACCAGAACAGATATCTCCAACGGGGGCGGTGGGAACTCAGGACAGCAAGTGGGATTTATTACAGAAAATCGAGACGAAAAACGCGGCTCTGTTGAGCCTGACGGAACAGCTTTTAGCCGAAGCCACAGAACGGGCTAAAGCGGAGGAGGAGCTACGCACGGCGAAAGACCAACTAGAGGCCATTTTAGGGGCAGTGCCGGGGATTGTATCGTGGGTGAGTTCAGATTTGCGTTATTTAGGGGTCAACCGCAACCTCGCTCAAATGTTCAACCTAACCCCTGAAGACTTTATAAATCGCGACATTGGCTTTATGGGAACGGGGTCTGAGTTCTACAAGTTTATTTGCCAGTTTTTTGAGGGTTCTGAGCGAGAGGCTTTTCAGGAAATTACCTCAATTATAAGGGGTGAGTCTCGATCCTATCTTATTGTGGGGCAAAAATACAACAATAATCAAGCGGCTTTTTTTGTGGGGGTTGATATTACAGAACGTCAACAGGCTTTAGCGGCTTTGGAACGGATGGCTTCGATAGATGGTTTGACTCAAATCCCTAACCGTCGCCGCTTTGATCAAACTCTAGGGGATGAATGGCGACGGATGGCGCGGGAAAGGCAGCCCTTGTCTTTGATTTTGTGCGATGTGGACTATTTCAAACGCTATAACGACCATTATGGGCATCAGGCGGGGGATCTGTGCCTTCAACAGGTGGCTGGGGCTTTAGCGGCCAGTGTCAACCGTCCGGGGGATTTGGTGGCCCGTTACGGGGGGGAGGAATTTGTGGCGATTTTGCCCAATACGCCTCTGGAGGGGGCGCTGAAGGTGGCGGAGTGGATGCGATCGCAGGTTAAAGCCCTACAACTTCCCCATCAGGAGTCCCAAGTTAGTCCCTATGTGAGTTTAAGCCTCGGGGTGGCCTCTTTGATTCCTACCCTCCAAGAACAACCAAAAATCTTGATCACGGTGGCGGACCAAGCATTGTACCGGGCTAAGGCTCAAGGTCGCGATCGCCTCATTGCCGCCCCGCCCATGTTATTGGATAAGCGGCGAGAGTGGGGAACTTAACAAGGGAATTGATAATTCATAATTGATAATTGCTCCCCTGCTCCCCTGCTCCCCTGCTCCCCTGCTCCCCTGCTCCCCTGCTCCCCTGCTCCCCTGCTCCCCTGCTCCCGACTCCCCGAGTTATTCAGCAAGCCCTAGGGAATAGGGAAGCTGTGAATTTTGTCAAGGTACGAGGGGGGGAGAAACTCGAAGCGGTCTAATTTGGAATCTACTCCCCTAGAATGCCTAAGACGCGGAACAGAGATGGTATACTGTGTAATGTAACAATTTATTTACATTCAGTTTAATTTTGAGCATTTTTTTAATGTTCATCACTTGGCACGACCCGAGAGTTTAACTCTAATTCGGATCACGCCTGTGATGTATAAACGGCACTCTCTTCCAAGCCCGTGAACTTCTATCCCCTGAATTCGTCCCCGAGGGCAAGGAGTAGATGGCTATAGCGCGCTGGTTTGATCCAATTCCCTAAACTCAATGGGTCATCCGAAGAACCGAATGTCTCCGCAGGGGGGAGATTGTTTGGTTATGACTCCCGATCCTAAAGCCGTGAGGAGTCCTAGCCAAGGCGATCGCACCTCAGCACCACTCCCCAATCCTCTGGGTTCAACCCCTCGGTTGTGCAGGAGTGAAACTCTTACTGTGTTTGTTCGAGGAATCTTTCCTCACCTTGTCCTCTCCAATATAAAGGATTTTCTTTCCTAATTCTGTTATGACAATTACTGCCGCAAATGGTTCCAACAGTTCAACTCTCCCTGTAAGCAGCAACGGAGTCCTCCCTGTGAATTCCCCATCCGGAATCGTGAGTCGTCCGGATCGATCCACACACAACGGCCAAAATGCTGAACCTCGTCCGGTGACAGAAGAAGCCAAAGCCGAAATGATGGAGGCCGTGAAAAAAATTCTCGAAGGGGTCGGAGAAGATCCTGAACGAGAAGGGTTGCTCAAAACCCCCAAACGGGTGGCTGAGGCCATGCAGTTTTTAACCCAAGGATATACCCAATCCCTAGAAACCATCGTCAATGGGGCAATTTTTGACGAAGGACACAACGAAATGGTTTTAGTGCGGGATATTGATGTGTTCAGTTTATGTGAACATCATATGTTACCCTTCATGGGCAAAATTCACGTTGCTTATATCCCCAATCAGAAGGTAGTGGGTTTAAGTAAATTGGCGCGCATTGTGGAAATGTATGCTCGTCGTTTACAAGTCCAAGAACGGTTAACTCGCCAAGTCGCTGAAGCGATTCAAGAAGTTTTAGATCCTCAAGGGGTGGCTGTAGTCATGGAAGCGAGTCATATGTGTATGGTGATGCGCGGAGTACAAAAACCGGGATCTTGGACTGTCACCAGTGCAATGGTGGGAGTGTTCCAGAGCGATCAAAAAACCCGTGAGGAGTTCCTCAGTTTAATTCGTCACCAACCCAGTTTTTAGCTTAAATGTCGGTCGAGAGAAGCCCCACACCGTAAACACTATGCACAACCCAAAATGTTTTGGTGTGGGATGACTCTCGACCCACAAACCCTAGGTCAATTTTGTCCTGATTTGACTAGAAAAAATGGCGCTTTAAATCGCGAGTGTGTTTAGCAATTAAGCGTAGTAAACGCAAGGGATAGTAGAGGGGAAAGAGAAATTGGGGTAGATGAATAGATTCTAAATCCCGCTCATTAATGGGAAGCACCAACTTGGCACAATAAGCTAGTTTCTTTTGCCATCCCGGTTGGAGTTGTAGGGGAAAATAGGCGCGCTCTAATAAACTGAGTTGGGGAGGGGTGGGGGTGAGGAATCGCTGGTAAATGGTTTGAGTGAGGGTAGGAATCATGCGATCGCCCTCAATGGCCTCTTTTATCCCAACAGGCAGAGGATGCTGGAACAATAACTGGGTCAGGGATAAACCCAATAACACCATCCGTAAACAATCATAGCTGGCTGCTCGTTGGAGCAACTCCTCCCCATCTAACTGGGGATACTTTTTCAGACAGTAGAACACATCACACAGGCGCTGTAATTCCAACCAACCATCCTTAGACCCATTGACACACAACACCAGCAACAAATCCACTGGGTCTAAACTGGGTAAACGGTTTTTGCCCAAAACATAGGGTTGACTGCGACTAATCAACTCAGCCACCGAAATTTGACAAGGGAAAAACGGCGGCAATAAATTCCAATGTAAATCGAGGGGGGTTTCACTCTCAGGATGCAGCCAAACGTCCTCATAATTCGATTTAAGGCGTAATACTTGCTGAGGAGGGGTGAGAACCTGTGCGGGAAAAAACCCCGCGTCTTGGAGCAATTTCTGGGCGATCGCCACCTCAGATTTTTCGACCAAAATATCAATATCGCTCACCTGTCGCAGCCCCAAATTCCCGTACACTTGTCCCGCTAAAACCACCCCCTTAAAGGGAATAGCCCGGACATCCTGCGCCTGAAACTGCCGCATCACCTTCAATAAAATCGTAGTCAGCAGGAAATTATTTTGCAAGTTTTGCTGAAATCGCCCGCTTAAATGCGATCGCACCTCATCCCCCAATTTCTCCCATCCTCCCCCCTGCTTGAGATGCCAATAGAACAACGGTGTCACCCGATGCCACTGAGCCAACGCTAACAGGACATCCCAATTCAAAGAAGCTTGGAGTAACTCGGCCACTCTCCCCTCAGCCTGTGGCAGGGTAGGGGTGCGAAGACAACACAACAGCAGTTCAATTTCCGGCGACATTCTATCGTGAGTTGGGAACTTTAGCTTTTCCGACTGTTGCCCCGCGCTGTAACCTTGGGCATGGCTTGCCGAAGGCATAGGTCGGCCTCGGGAGGGGGCTTTTAACTTGCAGAACCGGGGTCTGCACCCTAAAAGCCTCCCATCAAAGTCAGGCCAATCTTCGGATCAAGGTCACGAAAAGCCTACACCATCAGCGTGATTCTTGGGTCAATCCTTCACTTACCCATCCCCAACTGTTGAGCCTTTTGATACACCTTACCTTCCGTCAACAGAGAAGGCGCAATCACCACCTCCACCTGCTGCATTTCCCGAATATCCTTCGCCCCCAAGGTTCCCATACTGGTTTTCAACGCTCCCAGCAAATTGTGGGTACCATCATCCAACTTCGCCGGACCCGTCAGGATTTGGGCTAAAGTTCCCGTCGTCCCCACCTTAATCCGAGTTCCCCGAGGCAAAACCGGGCTAGGTGTCGCCATCCCCCAGTGATACCCGCGTCCAGGAGCCTCAGCCGCCCGGGCAATAGGAGAACCAATCATCACCGCATCAGCGCCACAGGCAATACATTTACAAACATCACCCCCAGTCACAATCCCCCCATCGGCAATCACAGGCACATAGCGTCCCGTTTCTTGGGCGAAAGCATCCCGCGCCGCCGCACAGTCAGCCACCGCCGTCGCTTGGGGAACCCCCACTCCTAACACCCCTCGGGAAGTACAAGCCGCCCCCGGGCCAATGCCCACCAAAACAGCCGCCGCCCCTGCCTTCATTAGGTTCAAGGCCACATCATAGGTGACACAATTCCCCAACACAACAGGCATGGGCATTTCTTGGCAAAACTGCACTAAATCCAAGGGAGTCACCGAATCCGGAGAAAGGTGGGCTGTTGAAACAACAGTAGCTTGAATAAAGAGTAAATCCGCCCCGGCCGCACTGACAACAGAACCATACTGTGCGGCTCCAGCCGGAGTTAAACTCACCGCCGCAATACCCCCTTGCGCCTTAATCTCCTGAATCCGTTGTTGAATCAGTTCGGGTTTAATCGGTTCTGCATAGAGCTCCTGCATTAAACCCACAAACTCCTCTTTTCCCACCGAAGCGATGCGGTCTAAAATCGGGTTAGGGTCGGCGTAACGAGTTTGAATCCCTTCGAGGTTCAAAACTCCCATTGCTCCCAACTCCGTCAGGAGGGCGGCCATTTTCACATCCACCACCCCATCCATCGCACTGGCCAGAATCGGAATCTCTCGCTCAATCCCGCCAATAGTAACACGAGTATCCGCTAGAATCGGATCTAGGGTGCGTTGCCCCGGCACGAGGGCAATTTCATCAATACCATAAGCACGTCGAGCCGTTTTCCCTCGACCAATTTGAATGTCCACTCTATTTTTCCGCTCCCAAAGCTATTAGTCTAGGCTATCAAATTTTGGGGGGGAATTTTCGAGAATCAATGATCAATTATCATCTCTCCTTCCTCGGTCATGGCGCGTCAAATTCTCCTCACATCCTTTCAAACTTGGTTGCCCCATCAACGGTCTAACTCCTCGGATGACTTATTGCAGAAAATCCAAGAGCATCCCCCCCACAACCTAGAGTTACTCTATCTCCGACATCTCCCGGTCGATACTGACCAGGCCAGTCAACAAGTCCAGAAGGCTATAGAACAATATCAACCCTATGGTGTGGTGTGTTGTGGGATGGCTGAGTCACGGCAAGGTCTGACTGTAGAATCCCGTGCCTGTTGGGGAACTACACAATTTTCCACATCCCTCCCCCTAGAGGTTCTCATTGCCCCATTAGCTGCCACAACGATTAGTCATGATGCGGGAAAATTCGTCTGTGAGGGGTTATATTTTCACGTTTTAGAGTATTTACACCGCACCCAGTCTTCTAGTGTGGGGTTGTTTGTTCATGTTCCCCCACTCACCCCTGAAAACGAGGCCAAAATAGTCCAAGATTTCCACCACCTGTTAACTCGCCTCTAACTCCTTCATTCGTAGTTCGTTCGTAGTTGCGCTTCAGCGCCCCCCGGCCCCCCATCCTAACATCCGCTCAGAATCCACGCCCTTTCAACCCCTAAAGAAACCAAAAGGAGCATGAGCTATCCTCATACTCCTTCTTCTGGATTCCTGATGTTGGGTGAAAAGATTGACTACCGTTGAGGGAGAATTAGCACTCAGACTTACGGTTTTTGCGACCAGCCCCTAAAGCACCGAGGGCGAACATTCCTAGACCGAGGGTAACGGTGGGTTCAGGAACAGAAACAGAGGGAGGTTCGGGGGGAATAGTTTCTTGGAAATAGCCCGCTAACACCTTGTCGCTTTCTTCTCCATTCACGCCAACCTGTTGGAAACGAGCGGCGGCGCGGAGTTGACCACTTTCATAAGCGCTGGCAAACAGGGATTCTAATTCACTGGCACTTTTCCCGACGTTACTAAAGGTAAAAGCTACTTGAGCAGATTCACCTTCTCTCAAACCAGCCGTCGGTTTACCACCACTAAAACTGCGGTTGTTGCCGCCTTCACTGCGCACCCCAAAGTCAAAAGTCCCGAAGGGTTGATAGCTGGGGTCTTCAAAAACGAGGGTGAAGTCTGTCCCCATATTGTCATAACTCCAAGCAAGACTGTCCATCCAGTCCAATGTGTCGAAAGTCCAACCGACTAAGGTGGAGCCAATGTCAGAAGGGGTGGTATTGGCAACGGTCATTAAGATGCTGACCCCACCGTTCCCACTGTCCACGAAGTCGAATTTTAATTCACCTAAAGACCCTGTGTAGTCACTGGTTGTACCAAAACTGGGGTCAAATTTCATGGTAAAGGCATCAGCCGGGGTTGCGGCGAAGAATGTAGATGCGGCGATCGCAACGCCAGCAGAAATTGCAGTATTTTTGATCAGAGTAGATAAGTTGTTCATTTGTTCTCCTAGCCCTTTTCGGTAATTGATCCAGCCTTCTTTTCCCTAAACAGAATCCGGTTGTTCAAACCTTCTCTTCTTATCTTCTACGTTAAACAACCGAATTACGGACTGTCTAGAGTAATCCGGGCAAATTTATCCAATCTTTAAGAACAGTGGGGCAAATGTAAACAACCCATAGAGTTAAGTCAGGAAAAAAGGGGGGGGTGGGTTAGGTTGCCCTAGCCCAACCTACAGGCTTACTCTCATTCTAGCCGACAGAACCCAATTGCCCAGGAGAATCAACACAAGAGGACATTTATGCTTAACTGGTCACTAATGCTCCTGACCTCGTTGGGTGAAAAAAAGCTGATACATCCCTCAAAGAGAGGGGGTATGATAGGGGAAGGGAATGAGTGTCATTCTTCACGGCGTGAGTGCAGGTATGCTGTACTGCGTGTTCGAGGTAGATATAAGACGTTATGATGGACGAGCAAAAGCAGCCAGAAGTGAATATAGATCAGCCTGATGAGGGAGCAGAGATTAATAACTCAGAGTCCTTAGACTCCGAAACCCGCTTAGATGAGCAGGCCACGGGTGAAGCAACTCCTACCCCAGAAGGGGAAACTGTCACCCCCCAAGGAGAAGAGCCTAATATTGCACCGGAAACTCATGCTGTTTCTAGTGAACAAGCCCAAATTATCGAAGCGCTTCAGTTAGAAGTCGAGTCCCTGCGTCAACAACTCGCGGAACAGGGGAGACAACTCGAAACCTATAAAGCCCAATCTTTGAGAATCGCCGCCGACTTTGATAACTTCCGTAAGCGCACTCAAAAAGAAAAAGAAGAACAGGAGTATCACGTTAAACGGAATACTATTACCGAGCTTTTGCCCGTGGTGGATAACTTTGAGCGAGCGCGATCGCAAATCAAACCCGCCACCGAAGCAGAAATGGTCATCCACAAGAGTTATCAAAGCGTCTACAAAAACCTAGTTGATGGACTCAAACGGATTGGAGTGTCAGCCATGCGCCCCGAAGGTCAGGAATTTGACCCCAACTTCCATGAGGCCATGTTACGACAACCCACGGAAGAATATCCAGAAGGGGCTGTTATGGAGCAGCTAGTTCGTGGGTATCTTCTCCATGATAGGGTTTTGCGGCACGCGATGGTTAAAGTCGCCGCCGCCCCAGAACCCCCGATGGTTTCAGAAGAAGAAGCCCCCCCAGAAGAAGGGGAAGGGGAATAAATCAATTCCCCCCTCGGAGTAACATCCAGATTCTAGGGCATTTTCTAGGAAGCCTTCTAGGGCTTGTGTTAAAATCCTAGGGATCTTGAAACCACTCAATATCTCTGAAGACAACAAGCTTTTAGCTTGAGTACAATGAAACATAGTCGCCACAGGGCATGGGGAGACTCTAAACGGACGCAGAGCGAGGGTAAGACTACTTCGGTAGCACATTGCTGTGAAGCGTCAAGGAATCCTCGCTCCTTCAGGACGAGGAGGTATGTCAATAGCGAATAGGGTTCACAGCCTCTGCTGTTAGCCCGAATATTGGGGAATAAAAATCCGTGAAGGCTCAAAACCAATCTAGAGAAGTAAGTGAAGGAAAAATTCATTGAGAACAAGGTGAAAAAAAGTCTAACCCCTTACACTCTAGATAACAAACTCTGTGAAATGTCTAGTCATCAACAGTTTACTCATTCCTTGACTTGATCAGTCTTTGAGTGAACTTAATATTTCATCGCTTTATTCCCCATTTTTATCAGTCTACTGCACAAATATTTAGAGCCGAAGTGCTATGGGAAAAGTCATCGGTATTGACCTTGGGACAACCAATAGTTGCGTTGCTGTCTTAGAAGGTGGAAAGCCGCTCGTTATTCAAAATACAGAAGGTGGGCGGACAACCCCCAGTATGGTGGGCTTTGGCAAATCAGGAGAACGCTTAGTTGGGCAATTAGCTAAACGTCAGGCTGTCACCAATGCGGAAAACACCGTCTATAGTATCAAGCGCTTTATTGGTCGGCGTTGGGACGACACCGTAGAAGAGCGATCGCGAGTCCCCTACAACTGTGTGCGCGGTCGGGATGATACCGTGGATGTAGCCATCCGGGGTAAAAACTTCACCCCCCAAGAAATCTCCGCCATGATTCTCCAGAAATTAAAAGCCGACGCGGAAAAATTTCTGGGAGAACCCGTGACCCAAGCGGTGATCACCGTTCCCGCCTACTTCACCGATGCCCAGCGCCAAGCCACCAAAGACGGGGGAACCATCGCGGGATTAGAAGTGCTACGCATTATCAACGAACCCACCGCCGCCGCCCTCGCCTACGGGTTAGACAAACAAGACCAAGATCAGCATATTCTGGTCTTCGACTTAGGCGGTGGAACCTTTGATGTATCCGTCCTACAACTCGGCGACGGTGTATTTGAAGTTAAATCTACCTCCGGCAACAACCACCTGGGGGGCGACGACTTCGACAACGTGATTGTCCGTTGGATGATCGAAAACTTCAAAGAACAGGAAGGCGTAGATTTAGCCAGCGATAAAATGGCCTTACAACGGCTACGGGAAGCCGCCGAAAAAGCCAAAATCGAACTCTCCAGCATGGGGACAACCTCCATTAACCTGCCCTTCATCACCGCCGACGAAACCGGCCCCAAACACCTCGAAACCGAACTCACCCGTTCTAAATTCGAGGAATTAGCGACCCACCTCATTGAAGGCACAGTTCTCCCGGTTAATCAATCCTTAAAAGATTGTGATCTCACCGTTGATGACATTGACCGGATTTTGTTAGTCGGGGGATCTACCCGCATTCCAGCCGTCGCCAATGCCATCAAGAAATTCTTCAAAGGTAAAGAACCCGACCGTTCTGTTAACCCTGATGAAGCGGTAGCTTTGGGTGCTGCCATTCAAGGGGGTATCTTGGGCGGTGAAGTAGAAGACCTGCTGTTATTGGATGTGACTCCCCTCTCCTTGGGGATTGAAACCCTAGGGGAAGTGTTCACCAAAATTATTGAACGGAACACCACCATTCCCACCAGCAAATCTCAAATCTTCTCCACCGCCATTGACGGCCAAACCTCCGTAGAAATCCACGTTCTCCAAGGGGAACGGGCAATGGCACGGGATAACAAAAGCCTGGGGAAATTCCTGCTAACTGGGATTTTACCCGCCCCTCGGGGGGTGCCGCAAATTGAGGTGAGCTTTGAGATTGATGTGAACGGGATTCTCCGGGTTTCAGCCCAAGATAAGGCCACCGGAAAAGAACAAAGCATCCGCATTACCAACACCGGAGGATTAAGTTCTACAGAAGTGGAGCGGATGCGCCAAGAAGCAGAACAGTATGCAGAACAAGACCGTCGGCGAATGGAACTGGTGGAACTGCGCAACCAAGCCGATAGTATCGCTTATACCCATGACTCCACCCTGAAGGACAATGCAGCCCTAATTCGGGAAGATTTGAAAGTTCAAGCGGAACGAAAACGTAAGGCCTTAGATGTGGCCTTTGCGGATCCCAAAGCCACCGTAGAAACCGTTAAAGTTTGTTTAGAAGAATTTAAACAGGCCGTGTTAGCGGTGGGGACGGATCTATATAACCGCGCTAATCAAGGGGTTAGTGAGGAGTTTGAGGCAGTAGCAGATAATCCGCCCCCCTTCTCGGAACAAGCGACAACGGTTGACCCGGAATCGGAACCCGAGGAGGAAGAAGACGAGTTTAGTTTTGATTTTGATGATGAGGACGAAACCGTTGCTGTGGATTATGAACCTGTTGATTAAGCTTCTGGGAGTTGCTCCCAGAAATTCCTGTCCCCGGCTCAAAAAAGCCTCAGCATAAAGTATCTGAAAAACCCATAGCATAACCCTTTGAGTTGCTGTGGGTTTCTCTGTCCTGAGACTCAACCAATCCTGACCCGATTTTTGATACACTGGGTAAGGACTATTTACCCAAACTATCACCGCTCTATGGCAGGCGACTACTACGAAACTCTCGGTATCTCGCGTGATGCCTCACAAGATGAAATTAAACGGGCTTATCGCCGTTTAGCTCGCAAATACCACCCCGATGTCAATAAAGAACCGGGGGCGGAAGACCGTTTTAAGGAGGTCAATCGCGCCCATGAGGTTCTCTCGGATCCGGAAATGCGGGCGAGATATGATCGCTTTGGAGAAGCGGGAGTGGCTTCTGGCGCGGGTGCAGGGTATGGGTCAGACTTCGGCGACATGGGCGGTTTCGCTGATATTTTCGAGACAATTTTTAGTGGGTTTGGGGGTATGGGCGGCACCACTAGCACCCGCCGCCGCAGTGGACCCGTGCGAGGGGATGACCTACGCCTTGATTTGAAATTGGAGTTTCGCGAGGCCATTTTTGGCGGTGAGAAGGAAATCCGCATTCCCCATTTAGAGACTTGTAATGTTTGTAACGGCACGGGGGCAAAACCGGGGACGGGGGCGCGGACTTGTCCGACTTGTAACGGGACGGGTCAGGTGAGACGGGCAACGCGCACACCCTTTGGGAGTTTTGCTCAGGTGTCTGTTTGTCCGACTTGTAACGGGGAAGGACAAGTCATTGAGGAGAAATGTGAGGCCTGTGGTGGGGCGGGTCGTAAGCAGGAAACGAAGAAGTTAAAGATTACTATTCCCCCCGGTGTGGACAATGGGACGCGCTTACGGGTCGCTCGGGAAGGGGATGCCGGGTCCCGGGGCGGTGCGGCGGGAGATTTGTATGTGTATTTATTTGTGGAAGAGGATGCGGAATTCCAACGGGATGGGGTGAATATCCTCTCGGAAATTACGGTGAGTTATTTACAGGCAATTTTAGGCTGTAAGTTGTTGGTGAATACGGTGGATGGTGATGTGGAAATGACGATTCCGGCGGGGACCCAACCGAATACGGTGATTAAGTTGGAAGATCGGGGAGTACCTCGTTTGGGGAATGCGGTGAGTCGGGGGGATCATTTGATTACGGTGAAGGTGGATATTCCCACGCGAATCACTCAAGAGGAGCGGGAGTTATTGGAGCAGTTGGCGCACTTGAAGGGTGAAAGTACCGGAAAGGGCGGATTGGAAGGGTTTCTAGGGAAGATGTTCCGGGGATGATGAACGAGTCAATTGGAGCGAAAATTACCGAAGAGATTGCTACAAAGTTGGATTTGCGGGGAACGCCCTGTCCGATTAATTTTGTGCGGACTAAGTTGCGTTTGGAGCAGATGCCGAGGGGGGAATGGTTGGAGGTGTGGTTAGATGGGGGGGAACCGATTGAACAGGTGCCGGATAGTTTGGTGATGGAGGGGTATCACTTGGCGGCCATTGAGGACCGAGGGGAGTTTTTCGCCTTGCAGGTCTGTCGTCCTGAGTCGGTATGATACCGGGGAGGGGGGAAGGGGGGGAGGATGTACCCCAAGGGACGGTGGTGGCGGTACAGGCGAATTTTTATCAGGTGCGTTTGTTGGGGGGTGGGGAAAGTGTGTTGTGTACCCGGCGATCGCGTTTGAAGAAATTGGGTCAGAAGGTCATGGTGGGCGATCGCGTGATGGTGGAGGAAATCGATGAGGTAGACCGACGGGGTGCGATCGCCGAAATCCTCCCCCGTCAAACCCTTTTAGAACGCCCTCCCGTAGCCAATGCCGAGCAAATTTTATTAGTTTTTTCCCTCGCAGAACCTCCCCTCGACCCTTGGCAATTAAGCCGTTTTTTAATTAAGGCTGAGTTAACAGAACTCAGCCCCTGTTTATGTTTGAATAAGTTGGATTTAGTCAGCCCTTCGGAACAAGCCGCCTGGCAGGAAAGGCTACAACAATGGGGCTATAACCCCCTTTTGATTAGTGTTGAGCAACGGAAGGGGTTAGACCGGGTTTTAGGGCAATTAGCGGGCAAAATTACGGTCATTGCGGGGCCTTCTGGGGTGGGGAAATCGAGTTTAATTAATCAACTAATTCCCGATGCTACCTTACGGGTGGGGGAAGTGTCCGGGAAACTACAACGGGGCCGCCACACTACGCGCCATGTCGAGTTATTCGAGTTACCGATGGGGGGATTACTGGCCGATAGTCCGGGATTTAATAAACCGGATTTAGATTGTGATCCTACGGAGTTAGTCTATGCTTTCCCAGAGGCGCGAGAGGCTTTGGGACAAGGGGCTTGTCAGTTTAGTGACTGTTTGCATCGGGATGAGCCGAACTGTCAAGTCCGGGGGGACTGGGAACGATATGACCATTATCTCAAATTTCTGGAAGAGGCGATCGCCCGTCAAGAATTACGCCAACAGCGCCCCGACGAAGAAGAAGCCCTCAAGTTGAAAATTAAGGGCTCCGGGGAACGGGTTTATGAACCCCGCTTAGAGAGTAAAAAATACCGCCGTCGTTCCCGTCGTTCCCGTCACCAAGCCTTACAGGACTTAGTGGAAGAGGTACAGAGTGAGGAATTGGAGAGTTAGGTTTTTAAGATACTATTCCGCTTGACCTTTCCTCGTCATTCCAATGCCGGATAAGTATAAGTCTGGTACTTTATAACGTTCAACTTCATCATGACTGGGGCGTGCTAATGCTTCGGGCCATAGAGGCAAGTCTAGGGGGGCATCAAGGGGAAGAGAACCTGCCCATTCTTGTTCTTGAGGGGTGAGTAAATCTAACCATTGAATGGTTAGGGATTCTAGTCCATCTAGGACTATTTTTTGCCGTTCTGATTGAGCTTTTCCAGCAAAATCTGAAGAAATAACTACAATATGCCACCCCATATATTGATCCGGTTGAATGCGTAAATCTTGAATTTTTACATGAGCCTCTGACATATTTTGTTCAATTTTGTCTTTGATTTCTGAATAATTCATTTACGCCTCCTAAATCGATCACTACGACGAATTTTATTTTGTATCCAACCTGTTAAATGTTTAGCTCCCTCTACTAATTCTTGATGACTCAGAGGACTATCACAAGTGATTTCATATCGTAGGGAGGTGTCCCATTTTTCCAAATAAAACGTTTTTGCCCCGGTAGGATCGTAAAGATCAGGATGAAGTAATAACAATTGAATTTGCAAAGAACTTTCATGGCTGCCAATAAAAGCGACCTTCTTATGATAAGCCGGAATTTTTGATAACTGGAGTTCACAAGATCGCTCAACGCTGACGCTCAACTTGTTCTAACAGTTGCTGACCTCGAATAGAATGGGGGGATCGATTTAACACCTCCTCAATCACCGCTTTTGCTCTTGCCCATTGCTGTTCAAGGATTAACGCTTGGGCTAAATCTAAGGCCATCGTATTGTTATAAGGGATAGCATCATTGGGCAAGCGGGATACGGCCTCACGGAACGCCTCTCTGGCCTTAGATTCCTGCCCTACGTTCACTAAAGCCACTCCCAAACGGAAATAGACCCAACTTTGTTGGGGAGCTAAAAAAATAGCCTGTTCATAAGCTTGGGCAGCTGGGGCAAAGGTTCCTTGTTCCATGAAAACATCCCCAATCATCTGATAAACGATTGCATCCTTATCATCCTCGCCAAAAGGTTGTAAGGCCGTGTGGAACTCTATCACCTGACGAAACAGGGGAAAGGCTAAATTGGCTTGATGAATCCAAGTGAAGAGATAGCCCAAATCATAATAAGCCCAGACTAATTCTGGGTTGAGATCGAGCGCTCGTTCTAAGGCGACTTGGGCTTGATCATAGTCTTCTAAACGAAATAGGGTATATCCGAGACGACTGTGAGCAAAAGCCAACTGGGGGTTAATTTCAATGGCTTTTTGATAAGCCTCCACCGCCTCAGTCCAGCGTTCTCCTTGCTCTAAAGCCCAACCTAATTCAAAATAGGCGATCGCACTCACCGGACCATCAACAAACACCGGAGCCTTATTCGCCTCCCCCTCCACCCCCCCATCCGTCACCGGTTCCCCCAAAGGACTGTACTGACGATCATCCAAAATCCGACCATACAACGGATCTTGTGCGATCGCCTCCCGATACATCCCCCAAGCCCCCTCCAACTCACCCACCACCACCAACGCCCGGGCTAACCGTAACTGCACATAAACCCGCTCCATCTCCTGTTCCGGCAACAATTGCCCCAACACCCCCTCATAAGCCGCAATCGCCCCCGCCACATCCCCCCCACAAAAGCGAAAATCCCCCACCCTCACCCCATCCATCGGCTCCTCAACCTCCGACGGCATCTCCACCGACTCACAATGTAACCCCGTCGGCCAAGACTGCGCCAACACAGCCCCCCCCCATCCCGTCAAACCTAACACCAGAGCCAAACCATAGAATAAACGCATCACAACCTCCCATCAATGGACAGTCGGGGCAAAACCCAACCCACCCCGACCCAGAAAAACCACCCTCAACGCACCGTCACCACCACCGCCTCACTTTCCACCCCCAAACGATTCACCGTAGCCACCCCATAAGTCCCAGCCGGCACCGTCACCCGGCGCGTTCCAGACGGCAAAATATCCCGTAACTCCCAACGACCCGAAACCTGTTGATACAACGACCAAGCCCGCACCTCCCCCACATTCGTCGCATCCCAAGCCAACTGACCATTCACCACCCGCACCCGAGCCGGAATCATCGGCCGTTGACTCGGTTTCCCCGCCATCAACGGCACCAACGCAGGTTTCACATAAACCCGGCTCTTAAACGCCTCCGTCAATCCCTGCCAATTCTCCAGAAAGGGATTCATATAATAGAAAATATTGCCCAGTGCCCGTTGACCCGCCATCCCCCGCGTAATCTCCACCTGTCGTTCAAACTCATTCACATCCCAAGTATTACTAGACAAACGCGCCACATTATTCCCCACATAAATATGCGCCCCCCTCGGATTATTATCCGTCCACCACTTCAACAGCACCGGATAACTTTGCGCCGGAGGGTCAATCTTCCAGTACAACTGAGGAGCAATATAATCCACCCAGCCCTCCGCCAACCACTTCTTCGGATCCGCATAGAGATCATCAAACTGACTCAACCCCCGAATCCCCTCCGGTTCCCCCGGTCGATAAATCCCAAAGGGACTAATCCCAAACTTCACATGAGCTTTCGCCTGCCGAATCTCCCGCGCCAAACGTTCCACCACACGATTTACATTATCCCTCCGCCAATTGGCCAAGGATAACGTCCCCCCCTGCTGCTGATAAGCCTGATAGGTCTCCTGATCCGGAAACGACACCCCCTGAATCGGGTAAGGATAGAAATAATCATCAATCTGGATTCCATCCACATCATAACGACGCACCACATCTAGAATCACCTCACAAGTGCGGTCAATCACCACCTGCTGACCCGGATCCATCCATTCGTCATTGCCATAGCGTACGACAGATCCCGGATGAACCACCCCAATATGAGGAGGAACCGTCGTATAGGTCTGATTAGCACTCCTCGCCCGGTAAGGATTAAACCAAGCGTGAAACTCAATATTGCGAGCATGGCATTCTTGAATCCACATCTCCAACGGATCATAGAACGGATGGGGCGGTTGTCCCTGCACCCCCGACAACCAAGCCGTCCAAGGTTCCCGCCCCGACGCATAAAGCGTATCCCCCTCCGGGCGAATCTGCACACAAACCGCATTTAACTTCAAATCCCGAATCGCATCCGTAATTTTACGAATTTCCGCCTGTTGTTCCGCCGTAGACATCCCCCGTTTTGAGGGAAACGTCCGATTCCAAATCACCGGCACCCACACCCCCCGAAACTCCCGTTGATGACTCACCGCCACCGTCGCAGGTTGGGGCGGACTAACAATAAAATTAGAGAAAATATCCCCCACCTGCCCCGAGTAAACCATAGCCTGATAAATCATCGCCGCCACTTCCCCCCTTGTCGCAGGCTGATTCGGGTTTAACTGCTTAACATTAGGATGATTCACCACCAAACTCGCCCGAGTCGCATTTTTAATCGGTTCAATAGCATAGGCCGGAATAGTCGCCGCATCGAGATAATAATCTGCCAAATTCACATCCGGGATGTGGGGGAGTTCAATCCTTAAACCATTAGCCAACGCCACCAAAGCCTGCACTTTCGGGATTTCCAGATGGGGGCGAAACTCTTGATTCGGGAAACCCGAAATAAAACCCATCGTGTAAGCATTATTAATCGCTTGAGCCGCCCAAAACGTCCCCGCCACATCCCTAAATTGAATCCCTGGCCGCACCGCCGGCCGCCTTAACGCCGCTTGAATCAAAGCCGCAAACTGCGCCCGATTCACCGCTTGATTCGGGCGAAACGTACCATCAGGAAACCCAGTGATAATCCCTTGTCTGGCCAGCGCTTCAATAAACGGTTGCGCCCAATGGCCTTGGATATCCGGGAAAAGCGGCGCACTACTGGGGCTATCCAGAGCAATCACAGCCTGATAACCGCCCGGAGACACATTAGGCGTTTTGGCAATTAACATCCCATCGGCGGTGACTGTGGCGGTGGTTTTGAGGGTTTTCATAACAGGTGGCAATCCTTAAGCGTCTTCTAAGTCCATGTTCTTATTTTCTCACTGAAATTGCTGGGGAGAGTGGGGGGAGGAAGAATTAGGGCTTACTGAATAAAACCGGATGCTAGAGGCAACAAGGTAATTTGAAGTTATATTAAGCCATCTTTAATTAGGGTCTGCTGAATATCCCTCTAATCAATGTTAATAGGGCTTTGGAGCATTTTAAGAGCGAGAAACTGCAAGGTTTTAGAGATAAATAATCAAAAAGGCCTGCCTTTTTTCGACTCCCCCTGTTCCCTAGCCCCACGAGTAGAGTTATTCAGTAAGCCCTAATTAAAGATTGATGTCTACATCAAAGCCCAAGTTCATTATGAACAAAAATAAACTTCATGAAATCTTTACATCCCACAATAGCGATTTAATCCAAAAACCTTATAAATCCTGAGCAACCTTCTTTATAATAGTTTAAAGAACCTGGACTTTAACTGCTCAAAAGCAATGCACATTATGAATATTCCCTCTGATGTTCTCCTCAGCTTATTGGTCTTAGGATTCTCCCCCCTTCCTGCCCTAGCTCAAATCACCCCCGCCCATGATGGCACCGGCACCCTCATTAACTCCGACGGCACAACCATCAACATTTCCGGCGGCACCCTCTCCCCCGACCAACAGAACTTATTCCACAGTTTCGCCCAATTTGGGCTAAATTCCGACCAAATCGCCCATTTCCTCACCACCCCTAACCTCCGCAACGTTTTAGGTCGTGTTGTAGGCGGAGATCCTTCTGTCATCAACGGTTTAGTCCAACTCACAGGCAGCAACGCTAACCTCTACTTAATGAACCCAGCCGGAATTATTTTCGGTCCCAATAGTCAATTAAATGTCCCCGGCGACTTCTTCGCCACCACCGCCACCCGTATCGGTTTTACAGGTGGCTATTTTAAGGCCTATGGCAAAAATACTTATCGCGATTTAAGCGGCAATCCCTCAAGTTTTATCTTCGACCAAAAGACCCCTAGTTTTATTATTAACGAAGGAAAATTAGCCCTAGAAAATGGTCAAAACCTCTGGTTAATTGGTGGGGGAATTGTTAACACCGGAACCATTGAAACCCCCAACGGCAACGTCACCATCAGCGCCGTCCCCGGAGAACGCCAAATCAAAATCTCTCAGGAGGGAATGCTACTCAACTTAGTGCTTGATGCCGTCCCCTTAGAAGATGGAGTCACCCTACCCCAAGGAGTCACCGGAATCCGGGCTGTGGATATTCCCCGTTACCTCACCGGGAACTCTAACCTCGGCGTAGCAGAAAGTCTGGAAGAAAACCCAGACGGCACAGCCCGCTTAATCTCTGGCGGACAAAGCACCTCCATTCAAACCGGAGACACCGTGATTGCTGGGGGAATTCAGGGGCAAAGCATCACCTTAATGGCCGCCGGACAAGTCAAACCCTTAGATTATGACTTAGTACAGACTAACCCCACCGTAGTCTTATTTCCTCAGAATTTAACCGACCCCTTAGCCTATACCTTCATCGATAGTCGAGTAGACAACAACCAAGACCTGTTATATGGGGGGAATCGAGGAACCATCAGTGAGATAGTCCCCCGTGATAGAGATGGGATGGTTGTGATTAGTGAAAAATTGCAGAACTTCAGCCAACAGGGGGGAAGTTTAGAAGCCTTAAACATCGTAGCGGAAGGTCACAAGGGGAACTTTTGGTTAGGGAACAGTTGGATAAACTCAGAGAGTATTGGGCAGTATGAAGGGCAGATGCAAGGATGGCGGAGTGCTTTGAGTCAAACCGCAGATATCTTAATTTATGCTTGTTATACAGCGTTAGGCGTTGCCGGGGAGAGTTTATTAAATCAGATAGCCAGCGCCACAGGGGCCGATGTAGCGGGGTCATTAACGGCCATTGGCAGTGAGGGGTATGGGGGGAATTGGGAGTTAGAATATAGCACAGGGTCGATTGAGGCGTTGAATCCCTTTCAGAGTGGGGTATTAGCCCATTGGGATGGGAAATTAGCCACCTTAACGGTTACGAATCTGGATGATGATCCGGATAATAGTGTAGCGGGGTCACTGCGTGGGCAAATTGGGGCAGCAGCAGCAGGGGATAGTATTATTTTAAGTCTTTCTGGGACGATTAACTTAGCCAGTGAGATTGGTTGGTTAACGAATGATTTAACCATTGATGGGAATGGGCAGAGTATCATCCTAGATGGTGGAGGAACAAACCGCATTTTCAATATTGATGCGGCGAACGCCACCCTACGCAATTTGAGAATTCAGAATGGCTATGCCAATGGGTTGGATGAAGGTGGGGGAGTTCTCCATAAAGGAACAGGAACATTAACTGTAGAAAATAGTACAATCCGTGGAAATACTGGAGTTTGGGGTGCTGGAATTTGGAGCGATGCGACTCTCAATGTAATGAATAGCACCATCTCTGAAAACAGTGTGAGCCATCACGGTGGTGGAATTCGGGGTAATGTAGTGAACATTTTCAATAGTGCCATCTCCGGAAATACAGCAAATCAGGAGTTCGGCGGTGGGATTCATAGCTATGGTACAGTCAACATCACCAATAGCACCATCTCTGGGAACAGTGCTAACGATAGCGGCGGCGGGATTTCTGGCGGTACAGTCAACGTAACCAATAGTACCATCTCTGGGAACAGTGCTAACGATAGCGGCGGCGGGATTTCTGGCGGTACAGTCAACGTAACCAATAGTACCATCTCTGGGAA
Source organism: Spirulina subsalsa FACHB-351 (assembly GCF_026130165.1). Lineage (GTDB taxonomy): Bacteria > Cyanobacteriota > Cyanobacteriia > Cyanobacteriales > Spirulinaceae > Spirulina_A > Spirulina_A subsalsa_A. The sequence continues at coordinate 69,792 of NZ_JAIHOM010000001.1, forward strand.
CAGTGCTAACTGGGGCGGCGGGATTCACCTTGAGCATAGTGACACTCACACAATTACCAATAGCATCATTGCCCATAACAGTTCTCCCAACGGACCTGATATCTACACAGCGAATAGTCCCACATTCAATATCAGCCATAGCCTAATCTTTAGTACGGATGGCATGAGTGGCAGTGGGGTTCCAACACACGGAGTTAATGGAAATCTGGTGGGTGTAGACCCCCTACTCCTCCCCCTCGGAGACTATGGTGGCAACATCCAAACCCATGCTCTAGCCTATAATAGCCCTGCGATTAATGGTGGGGGAACAACCAGCCTCACTACAGACCAACGGGGATTTAACCGAGTCTCCGAGGGAACAGTGGATATGGGAGCTTTTGAGTTTCGAGGTTTTGCCCTCAACATCCTCAATGGTGACAATCAAAGCAGCACCGTAAACACCGCCTTTGCTAATCCTCTTCAAGTTCAAGTCATCAATATAGAAACCAACACAGGTCTTTCTGGTGCCAATATTACATTCACTGCCCCCAGTACAGGCAGTAGTTTAAATAATGCTAGTCAAACGATGACCACTAATGGGAGTGGAGTCGCGGCCTTAAATGCAACGGCCAATACTGTTGCTGGGACTTATCAAGTCACCGCAGAATTAGGAGCATTAAGCCAACAATTCAACCTCACCAACAATCCCGACGCACCCGCCAATCTCAATATCATGGGGGGCAATAACCAACAAACCACGGTGAACACAGCCTTTGCTGATTCTTTACAGGTGGAAGTACGCGACCAATTTAACAACCTGATTCCCAACGCCACCGTTGACTTTGCCGTACCGGGTACAGGAGCCAGTGGCACCGCCACCCAAGCCAGCGTCACCACTGATGTGAACGGACGCGCTCAAACCCCCTTCACCGCCAACATTATCGCTGGAACCTATCAAGTCACCGCCGCCGCCGGAGCCGCCAACCGTCAATTTAACCTGACTAACAATCCTGACGCACCCGCTCAAGTCTTCATTTTGGGAGGGGATAACCAAAGCGCCAACATCAACACGGCTTTTACTCAACTGCTACAGGTGCAAGTTAAAGACCAATATGGCAATGTGATTCCCAACGCTTGGGTTAACTTCTCGGTTTTAGGCGGGGGTGCGGGGGGATTAGCCAGCCAGTCCAGCATTCAGACCGATGGCAACGGCATAGCTCAAACCTTATTTACAGCCAATAATTTAGGGGGAAGCTATCAAGTGAGTGCCATAGTGGGAACGGTGAATAATTGGTTTAGTTTAACCAATCTAACCCCCCCCACTGTTCTAACCCCCCCCACTGTGACGAATCTGGTGCTTCCTCCCACCATGACTGATTTCTTGGTTACAGTCAGCCCTGAGATGGGTGCGCAAGCGAGCGAGAAGTCTGTATCTGATTTTGGCAGTTGGGCGAGCAGCAATCAACAGTCCGAAGCGATGCAGTTTGTTTCAATGGAGGTGGCTGATACATCGATGACTGAAGCATTTGGAAACTATTTCGCCCAAAGCAATATAGATATTAGTTCATCAAAGACTGGCTCATCTAATGTTAACTCCGGTGAATCGGGAAATGGTGAAACCCAATCTAACTCCGAGAGTCGTTCTAATAACTCTAACGAAGGAGACAGCACATCTAACTCAGATGATTATGCTAGTAACTCTCAGGAGGGAGAGACTTCTGAGACTGAGAGCGAAAGTGGGAGTAATTCCAGCAGTAGTGATGATGATGATGATGGGGGCGTAATTAATATTGCCACCACTCAGAGCAGTTTACGCAATGTGGCGGGTCAAACAGGTATTCAACCCGCTATTATGTACGCTCTGTTTGTTCCTGCCCTCGGTCAAACCACAGAGCCTCAACCTCCTAATGATTTAGACCAACTCTATGTCATGCTGGTGACAGCAGATAGTACCCTTGCCAAGCGTGTGGGGATGACTCGGGAATTGGTTATGTCTACGGCGGCTCGCTTCCGAATGGGTGTCACCAATTCTCGCCGTCATGCTTATTTAGAATCGGGGCAAAAGCTCTATGAGTGGTTAATTGCCCCGATGGAGGAGGAGTTACAAGCCCGAGGGATTGGGCATTTAACGTTTATTGTGGATAGTGGATTGCGTTCTGTGCCTTTGGCGGCGCTCCATGATGGGGAGGGTTTTTTAATTGAGCGCTATAGCCTCAGTTTAATGCCCAGTCTGGCGTTGACGGATTTAACCTATGTGAATGTGCAGGATTTCCCTCTGTTGGCGATGGGGGCGGAGGAGTTCCCAGATGAACAACCTTTACCTGCGGTGTCGGTGGAGTTGGATGTTTTAACGAATCAGGTCTGGAATGGGGAGTCTTATATGAATAATGACTTTACGACGGAGCGTTTGATTCAAGCTCGTCGTGAAACGCCGTTTCGGATGCTGCATTTTGCCACCCACGGGAATTTTCAGTCGGGGAGTCCTAGTGATTCTTATATTAGTCTAGGGGGGTCGAATAAGTTGGGGTTGGATGAGTTGAGAACGTTGGGGTTACATGACCCTCCGGTGGAGTTGATTGTGTTGAGTGCTTGTGAGACGGCGCTGGGGGATACGGAGGCGGAGTTAGGGTTTGCAGGGTTTGCGGTGTTGGCTGGGGTGAAGTCGGCGATGGGGAGTTTGTGGAAAATTAGTGATGCGGGAACGTTGGGGATGATGACGAATTTCTATCAACAGTTGCGGGAGGCGCCGATTAAGTCGGAGGCGTTGCGGCGTGCGCAGTTGGATATGTTGCGGGGTAATGTGAGGACGGAGGGAGGGGAGTTAATTACGCCTAATGAGCGGGTAAGGTTGACGGAGGAGTTGGCGGGGTTGGGGGATTTAGATTTTAGTCACCCTTATTATTGGAGTACGTTTACGTTGATTGGTACGCCTTGGTAGGGTCTGCTGTGAAAAACCCGGTTTCTGACCTCAAACTTTGAGTAGAGAAGGGATTGCTTCGGGGGACTTTTCTGGTCTATCTTCAAGTTTAACGTTTCCCCTCCCCTCGCAATGACAGGATTCAACACTTCTAAAGGGGCTAATGGGTGGCTTCTAAGAGAATGTCTGCCCCGAATCGCACTACGTCGGTACAGGGTAGACCTGTTTCGGCGGTGACTTGTGCGATCGCCTCCTTGGCCGCCTGTTCTCCCCAATGGAACGTATTCAAAGCAATTCCCCGCACCGGAGTTTCCCCAAAAGCCCCCCCCGCTCGTCCGACCATCTCATATAAACGTACTACCTCTGGCAAGGGAGGAATCGACACTTCTGGGCAACGATTGATCGTTTTTTGCCCCGCCCGGTGGACTAAAATTAAACCCGTGGGTTGACTGCCCCGAATTAAGGGTAAGGTGGCCGTGGATCCCGGATGGAGTAGGGAGCCTTGACCTTCAATGAAGACCAAATCACAATCCCTCCCCACGGCTAACAGGGCCTGTTCCACCGCACCCGCCGCAAAATCCACCCGAATCGCATCCAAGGGAATCCCTGTTCCCGCAATCATTAACCCGGCCTGTCCAGTGGCCACAAATCCGGTTCTAATCCCCTTTCGTTGAGCCGCTTTCCACAACTCCAAACTGGTGGACATTTTCCCCACCGCCATATCTGTTCCCACCGTCAGGATGCGTTGACAAGTTAAAGCACGGGCCCGCCCCCCACCAATGCCTAAGCCTTCTGGTTCTTGACGAATATCCCAAATCCATTGACCTTGGGCCAAGGTTTGACTCGGCAACTCTTCCACTAGCTGGGCCATCGGGGTATGTAAGCCATTCACTACGGATAACCCTGCTAGCACCCCCTGTTTAACCTCCTGCCACCAATCATCAGGTAAAATCCCCCCCGAGGGGGCTAAACCAATCAGCAGCACATCCGGTTCATAGGTTAACGCTTCTGCCACCGATGCCACAATGGGGATATCCTGTTCAATCCCCGTCACTGTGGCTAAAGATTCCCCTGCACAATCTGCATCAATCACCGCCACCACCGGGGCCATACCGTAGCGAATAAAAGATAACCCGGTTTTCCCTGTGCCATCGTGAATTCCTTGATGGAGTAAAACGGCGACGCGATGTTTTGTGGTTAATTGCATTTTAACGTTACTCCTAAACCGGGTTGAGGGGTGGGAATGAGTCGCCCTGCTTGTAATACTGCCCCTGTAAAGGGATCATCCTTTAAATTTAAGTGACTATCTAAGTCTAAATAATCGGCAAAGGCTCCTAACTGGGCGATCGCACTATTGGCCAAACAACTATCCGAATAACAACCATACATCACCTGTAACCCCAGTCCACGCGCCATGTGAATCATCCGCCAAGCCTCCCTTAACCCCCCCGACTTCATCAACTTAATATTAATCCCATGCACCACCCCCGCCAACCGCGCCACATCCCCACTATTAAAACAGCTTTCATCCACAAAAATCGGGAGCAACGCCCGTTCATACAACGCCCCATAATCCCCCTCATCCTCCACCCCTAACGGTTGTTCCAAATGACGCACCCCCAACGCCACCAACTGAGGCATCATCTCCAGCGCCTCCCCTAGAGTCCATCCCCCATTGGCATCTACTGTTAATTCCGCTTCCGGCGCTTCCTCCCGCACCCCTTGTAACATCGCCCTATCGGCCTCAATCCCCTCTGGACTCCCCAACTTGATCTTAATCGCCCGCGTTTCCGTCACCTCCCGCCACTGGCGCACCCGTTGCCGTGCTAGTTCAGGAGAACTAATGCCCACCGTCACCGAGGTAGGCACAATGCGGCTTAAATCCGCCCCCCACATTTGCCAGAGGGGCAAATTCGCCCGTTTTCCCAGCCAATCATGACAAGCCACATCAATCCCCGCTTGTACCGCCGGATGGGGCTTAAACGCCCGGAAAACCCCCTCAATCTGTTGCCATTCCCAAGGGGCAAAAGGGCTTAAATGGGGCTTTAACGCCTCCACCTGTTCAGCCAGCCTTTCCGCCGTCATTTTATCCCCCACAGCTACGGAAAAGGGCGTAGATTCACCCCACCCTGTAATCCCCTCCTGTTCAATTTGAAGCCAGAGATTAGTATTTTCCCCTTGAGTACCGCGACTAATCGTCAGGGGGACATTTTTATGCACCGTAAACTGTTGAACCTGAATTTGCATAGAATTTTGAGCAGTATTCACCCGCGCAGATAACAAAAAGACATGACATCAATCCGTAAATGGCAAAAACTCGATTCAAAATGGATTATCCAAAATGAATGGTGTACCATTCGCCAAGACAGCGTTCAGTTAGCGAGTGGCAAGATCCTTGATGATTATTTTATCAATGTGCGGCCTGATGTCGCCCTAGTTCTACCTGTTACACCTCAGCAAGATGTGGTTTTTGTGCGCCAATATCGTCATGGAGTAGAAAAGATTTTACTGGAACTCCCGGCGGGAAAATTTGACCCCGCCGAAGAGGAGAGTTTAGCCGCCGCACAACGGGAATTAGAAGAAGAAACGGGCTATATTTCCTGCCAATGGTCGAAGTTAGCCACCGTTCATGATAGTCCAGTTCAAGACACTAACCAAGTGCATATTTTTTTAGCTGAAAATGCCGTTTTAGAAGGAACACAACATTTAGATGATAATGAAGAATTAGAAGTAGTTTTAATTCCTTTCGCTGACACATTTAAGCAGATTGAATCCGGGGAAATTTGTGTTTCCGGCACAATTGTTGCGCTATTTTTGGGCTGGCAACGATTAAGTCATCCATTGGAAGGGAGTAGGGAATAGGGAACAATTATCAATTATAGCCAACCTATCTGAGTCGTGCAAAAAAGGCTCGCCTGCAATGCAACTAGGACAATAGACCAAAGTTCACGCCTCATTAGGACTAGCTAGATCAATTATCAATTATCAATACTTAATTCCCACATCTTCCTGTTCACTGTGAATACACACAAGCTTAACTGGTTAAGGTTGCCGATTTCCCATTTCTCAAGAGGGTTCTACAGAGACGACAAAAGGCAATTCTTCAAAAGTGGTGACGGAGTGGTTAGGTAGGAAATTGAGTAAGACTGCGACCCAAACAAACACGACAGAAAGCATCAAACAGGCAATTAATTTTAACTGTCGTCTGATGGGTGCTAATCCTTGCAGTAAGTGAGTTTCCATAGACAATATTTCCCAAGAACAAAATTTTATAGATACTATTCTTTAGGCTGAATTCTTTGGCGCAACATCCTCACAAAATCAAATTTTAATAAAATCGAGCAAATGGCAAATCTGTTAAAAAGCTAGGCATTGATTATGCCCTAATGTTGATGAATGAAAGTTAGTATGCTTCAGCTTGGGGAGAGATTCTGTAACTTGTTCTACCGTTCTGAGAATTAATACTTAGGGATGAGGAGACAAACGATTACGGCGCTGACGGAGTGCGATCGCCAAAAAGTGCGCTTCTCGTTCTGCTTCCAGTAAATCCAAGGGACGAGAGGTTAGCCGTAAGCCCCCTTGAGGGGTAGGGTACACACGGGGAACTGTAACCATTTCAAACTGGCAGATGGGATGAGGCAAATTCACCGGATTTGGCGATTGTCGAAGCGTGGCGTTTGTTTGATTGACTTGGGTAGCTAACTCCTTAAAGTCCAGCAAGGCCATAGCCAACTGCTCCGCTAAACTATTAATCCGTTGACCCTGTATTTCTAACTGTTTGACTGTGACTTCAAACTCCTCTGATGGGGTGAGGGTCTTTTTTAAGAGGGTGTTAGGAACAGGTGCATTAGCAACTGAGGTAGAATCAGAAGGAGACAAAGGATTTCCCCCGGCTAAACAAACCAGATGGCGGGAATTTGAGGGGTGAGAGGGTCGGGATAGGGATTTCATGATCGATTAAGTGGGTTTTTTGTACTTTAATACATGAGTATTTAAAAAGCAACTCACGGATCATGTGAAGAAACCCAGTTTCTGGGGGAAGATGGCACATTTTGCCACAGTATGACTAGAAACCGGGTTTCTGTAGCCCTATCCATTCTCAAGTCCGGGTGATTTATCGCTGGCGAATAAAGCCCGTTGAAACGAATTGTCCGGGGGCAATTTCGGCCCAATTGGGGTTAGAGAGACTCGCTACCATAAGGGGGGTTCCATCGGGGAGCGATCGCACAACAGGATAATTCATCCCCGGACCACTACGCACATTTAAACGATTCCCATTCGTCACCACAATATAATTCCCTTGATCCGTTGTCCCCGTTTTATCCCCCGCAGAAGAACTAGCCTGTCCCCCCCGTAAAGCTGCCATAGTTTGGGGTCCAACAATACCATCCACCATTAGCCCCATACGAGATTGAAACTGACGAACCGCCTGTAAAGTCTCTTGGGTAAAGACTCCCCGCATTTCCCCTGTCACCCCATAGGGAATGTCATATCCCCAATTTCTGAGCAAAGTTTGCACCTCGGCCACCCTGTCCCCTCGAGACCCCAAGACCAATAGGCCCGAATTAGCAGAAGGTTCCGCTTGGGGAGTGCTGCCCCCCGTGCCACTGCGGAGCGCCGTTAGGGTATTGGGGCCAACAATGCCATCCACAGGCAACCCCACACTCCCTTGAAACTGGCGCACAGCCTGTTCTGTTTGGGGTCCAAATTGCCCCCGTCCTGCCCCATTAACCCCATACATAATAGAATAGCCTCGGTTTCTCAGTAACGTTTGCACCTCGGCTACCGCTTCCCCTTGCATCCCCCGTTTCAACAATTGAGCATAAACCGGAGACGTGACACTGAGCAGACCACTTAAGAGAATCACCCCCATCCCACCTAACCAAGCAACCGATGAGAGGGTTTTCATTGTGCGCCAGTCTTCATGAAAACTCGAAAAATCATAGTCGAGATTGGTCATGGCCTCATGGACAGCATAGCTATGATTGTAGGCTAACGTTTCCATGTTCCTTCCTCCTCTGAACACTGCAATCTGGGTGAAGCACAAAATATCACCGCACTTCATTATACTTAGGTCTTTCATCGATTCCGCCCATTCATTAAGAGGCCGTAAAATGATAGACACTGGATTCTAGGAGGAAAGACCACCGTGAACAGTGAGGAATTAGCACAATACCTAGAAAAGACCAACAGCCAGTTTAGGCCTTGGTTGTTGGTGCAATTGCGCTTGAGAAAATTGCAGGAGATACAAGATCAACTTTCTGCGGAGGAGTATGAGGCTCGTTTAGCCGATATTCACCAAGATTTGATGAACCTAGGTGAATGGTGGGTCGGTCAAGAAGATGAGGCATTTGGGGGATCATTTTTGGGCGGCTTGTGAATCCCCGACTAGGCAAGAGCGGGGAAAGTCAACCCATCAATTCCCTAACCTAAATCCCTTAGAATAGAAAAAAGCCTTTCCATTGCCTAGGATTCATGTCCAGAGAATTGTTACCGGAATTAGAACAAGCGGTCAATATTCGCCGCAATTTTGCCATTATTTCCCACCCTGACGCCGGGAAAACCACCCTCACCGAGAAACTCTTGTTGTACGGTGGAGCCATTCATGAAGCTGGAGCGGTGAAATCCCGACGAGATCAACGAAAAGCGACCTCGGACTGGATGGCAATGGAACAACAACGGGGGATTTCCATTACTTCGACGGTGCTTCAGTTTGAGTATGACGGGTATCAGATTAATTTGCTCGATACTCCCGGACACCAAGATTTTAGTGAGGATACTTACCGCACGTTAGCGGCGGCGGATAATGCGGTGATGCTGATTGATGCGGCTAAAGGGTTGGAACCGCAAACGCGCAAGCTGTTTGAAGTGTGTAAAATGCGATCGCTCCCCATTTTCACCTTCATCAACAAGTTAGACCGTCCCGGGCGAGAACCCTTAGAATTATTGGACGAAATTGAACAGGAACTCGGCCTAAAAACCTACGCCATGAATTACCCCATCGGCATGGGCGATCGCTTTCAAGGAGTCTATGACCGTGCAGGCCAACAAATTCACCTGTTTGAGCGGCGTTCTCATGGCAGCAAAACCGCCCTCGATACCACAATAAAACTCGGAGATCCTCGCCTTGAGGACTTATTAGACCAAGACCTCTACTATCAACTCAAAGAAGAATTAGAAATCCTTGACGAAATCGCCCACGATTTCGATTTAGCACAAGTTCACGCCGGAAAAATGACCCCCATCTATTTTGGCAGTGCTATGACCAACTTTGGCGTGGAACTCTTCTTAAAATCCTTCCTCCAGCACGCCTTAAAGCCCGAATCCCGCCATTCCTCCCTCGGAGATATCCCCCCCACCTATCCCGACTTCACCGGGTTTGTCTTCAAATTACAAGCCAATATGGACCCCAAACACCGCGACCGAGTGGCCTTTATTCGGGTCTGCACAGGGAAATTTGAAAAAGATATGACCGTCAGTCATGCCCGCACCGGAAAAACCGTCCGTCTCTCTCGACCGCAAAAACTCTTTGCTCAAGGTCGTGAATCCCTCGAAGAAGCCTATCCGGGGGATGTGATTGGCTTAAATAACCCTGGAGTCTTTGCCATTGGGGACACCATTTATAACGGCCAAGCCCTAGAGTATGAAGGGATTCCCTGTTTTTCTCCCGAAATGTTCGCTTACCTGAAAAACCCCAACCCCTCTAAATTTAAGCAATTCCATAAAGGCATTACCCAGTTACGGGAAGAGGGCGCCGTACAAATTATGTACTCCACCGATGATTTCCGACGAGATCCCATTCTCGCGGCCGTGGGACAATTGCAGTTTGAGGTAGTCCAGTTCCGGATGTTGAACGAATACGGAGTAGAAACCCAGTTAGAACCCTTATCCTACAGTGTCGCCCGTTGGGTTGAGGGAGGTTGGGAAGCCCTAGAAAAAGTGGGACGGTTATTTAATACTATTACCGTTAAAGACAGTTGGAATCGCCCCGTCCTGTTGTTCCGCAATGAATGGAATCTGCATCAGGTTTTAGCCGACCATCCCAAGTTAATCTTAAATTCTATCGCTCCAGTCGGATCAGGATTACAACCCCTTGAGGGATAAGTTTTGTAAAAGCAAGGTCTGAGTTTTTCCAGAACAGTCATTCCCTTCCAGTACAATAAAGTATGGTAGATTCAAATGATGGCGTAATGTCTCAGCGAGAAGATATAATCGGCTTTTTTCAAAAAGTCTGTGATGACCCCACTCTGCAAGACCAATTAAAACCCCCTTGTCCAGCGAATCGCGATGGTGTGGCAAACATCGCCCAAGCTTGGGGCTTTAATCTAACGGGCGCGGATATTGATGACTATGTAAGGTTTGCAGCTTTCTATCCTCAGTTTCAGGATGCGATCGCCCAGCACCAGTCCGGTGGTGAACACCTAGCGGACTGGTTGAATAAGTGGCGAAAACACCTCAAGAAATTTGAGGAAACCCCCCTAGATGATCGGTACGATACGATCAAGCGGTATCTCTAGGGGAGGCATTAAGACGCACTGGAAAGGTTGAGGAAATGGGACTACCTGTGGGTTACAAATTCTACGCCTTCCCCTATCCTCCCGTACCCGTTCTGAGCTAATCTGTCTTCTGTGTCAATTCATTGATCAGCGAACAGCAGGAGGTTAGCGTGGAACGGACATTTTTAATGATTAAACCAGATGGTGTACAACGGGGATTAGTCGGAGAAATTATCAAGCGTTTTGAAGCCAAAGGCTTCACCCTTGTGGGACTAAAGTTCATGGCCGTTTCTAAGGAACTCGCAGAACAACATTATGATGTTCATAAAGAACGCCCCTTTTTCCAAGGTTTAGTTGAATTTATTACGTCTAGTCCTGTAGTGGCGATGGTTTGGGAAGGAGAGGGTGTAGTCGCTTCGGCGCGGAAAATTATCGGGGCAACCAACCCCCTCAACGCTGAACCGGGTACTCTACGCGGAGATTACGGGATGGATGTCGGTCGCAATTTAATCCACGGTTCCGATGCTATTGAAACCGCCCAACGTGAAATTGCTCTCTGGTTTACTGATAGTGAGTTGGTCAATTGGGGTCCCACCCAAAAACCTTGGTTATATGAGTAAACAGTCATAGTGCTAGGGTAGGTCAGAGATCATAACTGCGGTTAGACAGGAATGATCTCCGACGCACCCTATTCAGCAGACTCTAATTAGGGACGAGCGAAGAATCTAGTAGAGACACAGAATAGGGTGCGTCAAAGCTGAAAACTGGGGTAAAACAGGAATAATGATTAGTGGTCAACGCTCAATTTTTAAGTCCCAACCCTTTCCCTCTCAGTTATGTCTAACTCGCGCACCTACTACCAAATTCTCAATATTTCACCGGATGCTAGTCTTGATGAGATCAGATCATCCTTTCGACAGTTAGCGCGGCAATATCATCCGGATGTTAATCCGCACCAAGAGGCACAGCAGAAGTTTCAGGAGATATCAGAGGCCTATCAGGTGTTATCGGATTCGGTGCAGCGTAGTTTGTATGACCAACAGCTAGGACTCCACAAGGCAGAAAGTAGTCCCTCTCAAACGACCCACACCTATCGGGACTTGTACATTCAGGGAATAGAAAAAGCGTTTCAACAGAATTACCCTGCCGCGATTGAGTGTTACAGCGAAGCGATTAAACTCAATCCCAGTTTTGTGGAGGCTTACCTAAAACGGGGGGAGTTGTACTATAAGCTGGGTCAAGATCAAAAGGTATTGGAAAATTGTCGTCAGGTCTTGCAGTTTGAGGAGGGATGTGGGGAGATTTATTTTTACTTAGGGCGATCGCGCTATCGGTTAGGATATACCCAATCCGCCCTAGAAGCCTATCATCAGGTGATCGCCCTAGTTCCCGATTATGCCCTTGCTTACTACCATCGGGCGGTCGCTTACCATGATTTAGGAATGGACTCCCACGCCGCCCAAGATTTACAACAGGCCGCGCTATATTTCCAAGAACAAGGGGACTTTAGCGGTTATCGTCTCGCCAATGAGACTCGACGACAACTTAAACCCCTCCTCCTCCATTGGGATAGTTTACAGCAATTTTCCCGTAATCTCTGGCGGGTGTTGGTTCGCCTCTTTTTACAACCGCAAGGGGGACTCGGTGAAGTCTTCCCCCATCTCCATCCTAGGGGCGCAATGGTCATGGGTTTAATCTACGGTGCGATCGCCCACGCGGCCTTTCTCCTTGGGGTAATCCTAGGCTGGGACAATACCCTAGGTCGTTTTTCCTGGCCTCAATTAATCGTGATCGGACTGATCCCTTTCACCAGTTTAGTCCTCCTCAGCGCCCTGCTCCGGCTCATCTTCCCCAGCCAAGGTCATTGGGGAGGGGATTTCCTCCTCGCAGGGGCTACCACCCTTCCCGTCGGTTTTCTCGCTCTCTGTAGTGGTTTTTCCACCCTCCTAGGCCCCACTCTAATGAGCTTGTTAACTCTCCTCAGTGCCACTATTGTGATCTTTAACCTCTACACCGCTAACCGCCAACTCTCCCATCTCCCGGAACAAGTGGCCCTCTGGTGCGTTCCCCTCCTCCTCTTTGCTAGTGGTTGGTTATCTTTAACGATCTTTATCTCTTTGATGAATAGGGGGTAGGGTGCAAGGCTGACCAATCTTGACAAGTTAAGATCCATCCCTTGTTGAGTCTAGCGTTGGACTTTTTCAGCAGACCCTAGATAAAACGAGTCTTTGTGAACTTGCAATGGGCATCCCAAAACAATCACCTGCGGGCTTTTCAACGCTGTGCGGCACGGGAAACCTCCCAAGGGCATCGGGGAGGACGAGGAAGAGGGTGGGGACAGCGAAGAGGTTGTATGGGGGGGATGGGGAGTTAACTTAACTGCACGACGGGACGATCTTCTAATAGGGTTTCTTGGGTTAATAAGTCTTCAACGGTGATGCGCAGAGAACATTGCTCATCGACTCGGAATTGAACTTTAATGCGATCGCTCCCCGGATTCCCTAGGGGCGACAGTTGGGCAATAGTGCGCCCTCCCTCGCTATCATTTAAAGGCTGCACAGCCGTCTCTCCACTACTCACCGTCCGGGTAATCAGGCGATCGCCATCAAAATAGACCTCTGTGCTACTATTTTCGGCCCCTAACTCCCCAATAATCAACTCAATACTGGGCTGATTTTCCACGGATGCCCCTAACAGTAACTCAATGGGCTGATTCGTAGGGTATCCTTGCCCCGCTTTAATAATGGGATGCCAACTGTGGCATTTATTGCGTCGATTCCAGTAACGCACCCCATAACTGTGATAGAGGAAATCCTTAATTTCAAAACCTTGCGCCAGTTGGAGGGCGCCCCATGCGATCGCCTCAAAAGGCTGTTCAGACTTAATCTTATCCTGCTCAAAATAGCCCTGAACCCACTCCTGTACGGCCGGAATTTGGGTCGTTCCCCCCACCAATAACACCCCATCAATATCGCGGGTTTCTATTCCTTGTAAACGCCCCCGTTGTAATACTTGAATCATCAAATCATCCAGTTGATCAAAAAACTGTTGCTGGGTTAAAATATCCCGCAACATTGCCCGATCTAAACTCAACTCATAACTTTCTAACGTCTCATCATTAAAATAAACCTCAGTGGCTTGGGATTGACTGGAAAGCTTGACCTTTAACCGTTCCGCCAAACGAGTAATTAAACTAGACTTTTCTAACCCTTGCTGTTGAGCAAAATAATCTGCCAACCAGTGATCAATATCCGAACCCCCTAAATTTAAGCCCGCTTTCGCTAAAACTCGCGCCGTTTTAACCTTTTGTCCTGAACTTTCTCCTAACAGTTTCTCTCCCCACTTTAAGATAAACCCCATCGGTTTTTTATCCTGTCCTTCCCCTGAGAGATTCAACTGAACCAGGGAAAAATCTACCGTTCCCCCACCAAAATCTACCACCAATAAAACATCTCCGTCCGTGGTGCCGTAGCCCAAAGCCGCGGCCGTGGGTTCATCTAAAAGGCGAATCTGCTCAATATCCCACCGACTACATACTCCCGTTAACCAATGACGATAGAGTTCAAAACTATCGACCGGAACCGTTAACACTAAAGAATCAATAGGTTGCTCTTGTTGTAATTCTGCAATCAGGGTATTTAAAAACTGTTCGCCCACCTGTTCAAAGGTGATGGTTTTGCCGTCTAATTCCGGTAAAAACCCCTGAATGCTCGAACCAATACCCCGTTTAAAGTCGCGGAAAAAGCGGGGATCGTTCTTCAAATCTAAACCGCGATCGCGCACTTGTTGCCCCAGCAACACCTTACCCTCCGTCACATCCTGCCAATACAACAAACTGGGGATCAACGGGGGGTTAAGAGCCAACTGTTGGGAAAACGGGGGCAATTTTAAGGTTTCCCCTTGCTGGGTGACGGCATTCCAACGGCTAATCACCGTGTTACTGGTTCCGAAGTCAATCGCGATCGCCATAAAATTCAGGTTACTGAAACCCCGTCCGTCTGTACGGCCGAGTAGTTCATTATAGCAGGCAACCGCCAACTCTTTCCTCGCTCTTATCGCTTGGGGCAGATGTGACGAGGGGAAGATTAAGGGAGAAGTGGATCCCCTTGAGGATTTTCGACCCGTTGGACAGGTAACAGGGTTAAGTAAGGAGATAATTGTTCTTCATCTACCCAAGCGGAATGATGGCGAATGGTCATGGTTTCCTCTTGGATATCTAGAATAGTTAAGTCTCCTCGTACAGCGCGTAAATCCGGCGGAAAATCGTAATTGTCAGGATCTTGGCGGATAGCTGGCGGCCCTCCTCCGAAGAAGTTTAAGGCCACCGCATCAAATCCCCGGATAAAGCGATCGCCGTTCCAATGCCATTCCGACCCAGACCAATATAGGGGATACAGATAATCCGGGGGGAAATCCTCCGGGTCGAAACCCCAAAATCTCCGACCTTCCGGCAAAGTAGCTTCAAATCCGGGTTCATAGCGCACTTCATACCGTCCGGGGTCGGAGGTAGAGTCACTCCTAGGTACCCACCATAACACCTCTAGGGGGTCATTCAGGGTCATTTCAACGCTGGGGGTTTCACTTTGGGAATGGCTATGGAGTGCAATAGTTCTATTATTGTCATCTACCATTAAGGCAAAGCGCCAACAAGTCCATCCGGTAGCGGTTTGTACCTGTTGGGTATTCACTTGACAGATACCGTTTCCGGTACCGACCCAGAGGGTATTGCCATCCATCTGGAGACGGGTGGGAATGGCCCCAACGAGGGGACTATTGCGCAGATGGAAGGATTGCACTTGTCCCCCTTGGAGACTGTTGGCAGGGGGTTGATAGGAGACTAATCCCATCCCCGGATAGAAGGGATTGCCTTCCCCAGAGAGTTGAGTCGTCATCCAGAGGGTGTCATCGGGGCCCACTTTAAGATCGGTGATCACTTGACCGGCAATTTCTGGGGGCTGACTGAGAATGACAGTTTCCTGTTGGGGATCGTAGGTGACAAAAGTGGCGATTCCGCTAAATCCTTCTCCTTTGTAGGCAGAAACAACCCAAAGGGGGCGATCGCGATAAACAATCCCATGAATCTCTCGGGGATCGGATAATTCTGCTCCGAGATTAGCGCTTCTTAACTGCTGCACAGTGTAGAGGGTGGTTACAATGGGTTCATCTTGACCCGGGGGAACAATCTCAAAAATCACCCTCTGGGAAAGTTGATTAGGATTAGCCAGAGGACTCGGATCTAAATAAGCGCGATAATAATAAAGCTGTCCGTTAACCTCAAAGGATTGATAGGTTGGATCTTCGAGTTCCGCTTGTTGTTCTTCCCATGTTTTAGGAGGTGGGGCTTGATAAGTTCCCCGATGAACGCTCCAAGTCCCATCACAGTAAACAAAATCATAATTCGAGGCTTGAAACCGTAGAATTTTGTCCTCCTGTTGAATATCTCGAATCTGAAAATTGAAGCGATCGGCATAAAATTCCACGTTTTCAACAGGTGTTAATTCCACCGGAGACGAGGGAGGCGCTGGACAATTCCCGTCATTTCTTGTCCCCGCCGGTAATTGTCCCACACCATTAGAACCTCCTTCGTTACCACAGGCGCTTAACAGTCCCAATAGTAGGGTAATTGTAACTATACGTTTCTTGACTACTCCCACCGTTAAGCTCCTCTCGTCGCTATAACGGGGGATTCTTTGTTCACCGAGGTGACTTGCTTAGACAGAATTTCTCCTGAAAAAGTAGAGGTATCCTCTCCCAAAGCGTTTAGGCTATCTTGTAGCCAAGTTCCCGAATGCCCTGCGGTACTTAATCCCAGTTTTAAGATGTTGCCTGCGGCGTTTTCGTCTCTGTCTAACTGACACCCACAAGCACAAACATGGGTTCTTGTGGACAGGGATTTTTTAACCTTTTCTCCACAATTAGAACAGTTTTGGCTAGTCAATTGAGGGGGGACAGCAATAGTTATTTTGCCGTGCTTTTTCCCTAAATACTCCAGCCAAAGACGGAATTGATACCAGGCAGCATCGTTAATTGATTTAGCTAGACAATGATTTTTCACTAAGTTTTTAATTCTTAAGTTTTTAATTCTTAAGTCTTTAATTGATGTTTTTTAGCCCTAATTTTAAACTCTAAGACTAACATTTGTGCTAACCTCACTAGCCTAAACGTAGTTTAGCACACAGTTTTCTGCTTTGACAAAAAAAATATGGATGCTACGCCTTTTCTGGATGCTACGCCTTTTTTGTTGGTGGGGGTTTCAGCCTACCGTTAACATTGGGGTAACGGGGGTCTTCACCCCGACATTTAAGATAATGTCTTGGCAAGCACCTGAACACTGGCGACCCCACTGTTTCTTAAAGATGGTACTTCTATATTGATTCTAGCACCTTAATGACCCGGATTTTTGGGCAAAAAATGAAAGATCGTAGCAATTCTGCGCTAGCTCTTGCTAGATCCTTTAAAGTGTGATGTAGGCAAAGTAAACCTTAAGAAAATCAAAAATAGTATCTTATGCACCTAAGTGAACTCACTCATCCCAACCAACTGCATGGACTCTCTATCCGCCAACTGGAAAATATTGCCCGTCAGGTGCGAGAAAAACACCTAGAAACCATTGCCCGCAGTGGGGGACACCTCGGCCCAGGATTAGGCGTAGTAGAACTGACCATTGCACTCTACCAGACTTTGGATCTGGATCGGGATAAAGTGGTCTGGGATGTGGGACACCAAGCTTATCCCCACAAAATGTTAACGGGACGCTACAACGACTTTCACACCTTGCGTCAAAAAGATGGCATTGCAGGCTATTTAAAACGCTGTGAGAGCAAATTTGACCATTTTGGGGCGGGACACGCCTCTACGAGCATTTCCGCCGCCTTGGGGATGGCTTTAGCCCGGGATATGCAGCGCGATGATTACAAAGTGGTTGCTGTGATTGGGGATGGAGCCTTAACCGGAGGAATGGCACTAGAGGCGATTAACCACGCCGGACATTTGCCCCACACTAACTTAATGGTGGTTCTCAACGATAATGAAATGTCGATTTCCCCCAACGTTGGGGCGATTTCTCGTTACTTAAATAAAGTCCGTCTATCTCCCCCGATGCAGTTCTTGACGGATAACCTCGAAGAACAATTTAAGCATTTACCATTCTTAGGGAATACCTTATCCCCGGATATGGAACGCCTCAAAGAAAGTATGAAACGCTTGGCCGTGTCGAAAGTGGGGGCGGTGATTGAAGAGTTAGGCTTTAAATATTTTGGACCCATTGATGGTCATAATTTAGAAGAACTGATCGCGACCTTCCAACAAGCGCACCAAATGCACGGGCCGGTTTTGGTTCATGTGGCGACGGTGAAGGGGAAAGGCTACGAATTGGCGGAAAAAGATCAAGTGGGCTACCATGCTCAAAGTCCCTTTGACCTCGCTACAGGTAAGGCCTATCCGCCCAAAAAACCCACACCGCCGAGCTATTCTAAAGTGTTTGCTCACACTCTGACCACGTTGGCGGCGAATAATCCTAAGATTGTGGGGATTACGGCGGCAATGGCAACGGGAACGGGTTTAGACAAGTTACAGGCAAAACTGCCCAAACAGTATATTGATGTGGGCATTGCGGAACAGCACGCTGTCACGTTGGCGGCGGGTTTGGCTTGTGAGGGGATGCGTCCATTGGTGGCTATTTATTCGACGTTCCTCCAACGAGCTTATGACCAGGTGGTGCATGATGTCTGTATTCAGAATTTACCTGTGTTCTTCTGTTTAGACCGAGCGGGAATTGTGGGGGCTGATGGACCAACTCACCAGGGGATGTATGATATCGCTTATATGCGCTGTTTGCCCAATTTGGTGATGATGGCACCGAAGGATGAGGCAGAGTTACAGCAGATGCTGGTGACGGGGATTGAATACACCGATGGACCCATTGCGATGCGCTATCCTCGGGGCAGTGGTGTTGGTGTGCCGTTGATGGAGGATGGTTGGGAACCGTTACCCATTGGTAAGGGTGAGATTCTGCGCAATGGAGATGATCTGCTGTTGGTGGCCTATGGTTCGATGGTGAATACTTCGATGCAGGTGGCCCAGATGTTGAGCGAACATGGGGTTGAGGCGACGGTGGTTAATGCCCGTTTTGTCAAGCCTTTGGATACGGAGTTAATTGTTCCTCTGGCACAACAAATTGGCAAGGTGGCGACGTTAGAAGAGGGCTGTTTAATGGGGGGTTTCGGCTCTGCGGTGCTGGAGGCGTTACAAGATCAGGATGTGATGGTTCCGGTGAAACGGTTTGGAGTGCCGGATCAGTTGGTGGATCATGCGAAACCTAATGAATCTTTTGCAGATTTAGGGTTAACGGGTTCACAAATTACGGAGTCGTTGCTGAAGGGGTTCTTTAGCAAACAGTTGTCGATGGTAAGCCGTTAATCCATTAGCTTCTCTCGATGTATTAATTATCAATTATCAATGTTTTTCTTGCCCAGCCCCTCTTTGAACACTTGTATGGTTAATGATCTCCCCAGTTCTCGCAATTTGCGCCCTTTGTCTGGGGCGGTTGATGCGATCGCCTTATTAAGTATTCGCGGATATCAACGGTATCTGTCGCCCCATAAGGGGTTTTCCTGTGCCTATCGTAGCGAGCACGGGGGGGAGTCTTGCTCGGAATATGTGAAAAAGGCGATCGCCTCCCACGGATTGATTGCCGCCCTACCCTTGATTGAGCAACGTTTTCAGGATTGCGAACAAGCCGAAGTCCTAATGATCTACGGCGGTTCCGTGAAGGATGACGAGCGGAGTTACCGGGAATGGAAAAAAGGCCAATTCCGCCAAAGGACTCGTCGGGAGATGTATCGGGAACGTCAATCCTGTTGTAGTCGGGGCTGTCGGCAAATTCCCCTAGTTTCTCGTTGTGGTTGGTTATAAACCTTGATCTCCCCCATCCAGAACGCTTGGGTTGGACACCCTTGTTCTATAATGAATTCAAAACGTAAACAAATTTTAAGAATTTAGGATTTCTAATGCGAGTTGCGATCGCCGGAGCAGGTTTAGCAGGTCTATCCTGCGCGAAATACCTAACAGATGCAGGACACACCCCCATAGTGCTAGAACGTCGTGATGTTCTCGGGGGGAAAGTGGCCGCCTGGAAGGACGAAGACGGAGACTGGTATGAAACAGGACTGCATATCTTTTTCGGGGCCTATCCCAATATGTTGCAGTTATTCAAAGAGTTAGGCATAGAAGATCGTCTTCAGTGGAAAGAACACACGATGATCTTTAACCAACCGGAAAAACCCGGCACCTACTCCCGTTTTGATTTCCCTGACCTCCCCGCCCCCATTAACGGGGTGATGGCCATTCTCCGCAATAATGACCTGTTAACTTGGGCAGAAAAAATCCGCTTTGGCATTGGCTTAATTCCCGCCATGTTGCGCGGACAGTCCTATGTAGAGGAAATGGATCAATATACTTGGTCCGAGTGGATGGCCAAGCAAAACATCCCCCCTCGGGTGGAGAAAGAAGTGTTTATCGCCATGTCCAAGGCCTTAAACTTCATCAATCCCGATGAAATTTCCGCCACCATTCTCCTAACCGCCTTAAATCGTTTCCTACAGGAGAAAAACGGCTCCAAAATGGCCTTCTTAGACGGGTCACCCACCGAGCGCCTCTGTCAGCCCATTGTGGACTACATCACCCAACGAGGGGGAGAAGTGCGTTTAAATGCCCCCCTCAAAGCCATTCAACTCAACGAGGACGGGTCCGTGAAAAGCTTTGTAATGCGAGGCTTAGACGGAGCCGAAGACTGGGAATGTCAAGCCGATCTCTACGTCTCTGCCATGCCCGTAGACCCCTTAAAAGTCCTGCTCCCTGAACCTTGGAAAGCTATGGACTACTTTAAACAACTCGACGGCCTCGAAGGAGTGCCAGTGATTAACCTCCATCTGTGGTTTGACCGGAAACTCACAGAGATTGATCATCTGCTCTTTTCGCGATCGCCCCTGTTGAGCGTTTACGCCGACATGAGCAACACCTGCCGGGAATACGCCAACCCCGACCGCTCCATGTTAGAGTTAGTCCTCGCCCCGGCCGCCGATTGGATTAGTAAATCCGACGAGGAAATCATTGCCGCCACCCTAGAGGAACTGAAACAACTCTTCCCCCAACACTTTACGGGAGACAACCCCGCTAAACTGCTCAAGTTCCATGTGGTGAAAACACCCCGTTCCGTGTACAAAGCCACCCCCGGCCGTCAAGCTTGCCGCCCCTCCCAAAACACCCCCATTCGTAATTTCTATCTGACGGGGGATTACACCATGCAGCAATATCTGGGCAGTATGGAAGGCGCAGTTCTCTCGGGTAAATTAACCGCCCGGGCGATCGCCGACCAAGCCCCCCGTTCTGCCCCGACCTCCCCCTCTCTAGTGGGAAGTGTTTAGAACCTCGCCGCAGAGAGTGACATGATCCAGCCTCTCTCCGGCAAAAATTAGCCAAAATTTCTCAATTTTGCTGTTCAGATTGGACAACTCAATGCGACAATTCTATTGGCTAATGGATTCAGCAACTCAGGGATCACCCCTCGGTCTTGCTCTTAGAATCTGCGGTCTTGTTTCCCGTAGCACTGAGTAGACCACTGAATCATGAACAACTTCTCAGCCTGCGATGAATGCTGCAACTGCCTAAACCACAAAGAATGAGACCCCTTGCCTCCCCAGCAGAGGCCTACGAATATTGCCGCCAAGTTACAGCAACCTACTCCAAAACGTTTTACCTTGGCACCCTGTTAATGCCACCTGAAAAACGTCAGGCCATCTGGGCTATTTACGAGTGGTGTCGGCGGACTGATGAGTTAGTCGATGGCCCCAAAGCCTGTTTTACGACCCCTGAGACACTTGATCAATGGGAACGTCATCTAGAGTCGGTTTTTGCTGGAGAACCCCTTGAAGACCCGGATGTAGCCCTTGTGGACACCATCCAACGTTTCCCCATTGAGATCCAGCCCTTTCGGGACATGATCGCCGGGCAACGGATGGACCTGTACCGCAGTCGCTACGAAACCTTTCAAGAATTAGAACTCTATTGCTATCGCGTCGCCGGAACCGTCGGCCTGATGACTAGCCCCGTTTTAGGGTTTGAACAAACCCAACTTTCTGCCCCTTGGTACGAACCGAACCCCAAAGAAGCCACAGAAGAGGCGATCGCCCTTGGTATAGCCAACCAACTCACCAACATCCTACGCGACGTAGGAGAAGATGCCCAACGGGGGAGAATTTATCTCCCCCTCGAAGACCTCGCCCGCTTTAACTACAGCGAAGAAGATCTCATGAACGGCATTGTAGATGAGCGTTGGCAGAACTTAATGCGCTTTGAAATCGAACGAGCGCGCCAGTTCTACCAATCAGCCGCCAAAGGCATCAGCGCCCTAAATCCCGATGCTCGCTGGCCCGTTTGGTCTGCCCTGATGCTTTATCAAGGCATTCTCAACGTCATTGAACGGAACAAATATGATGTCTTCCGTCAACGGGCTTATGTCCCAGCCTTCGAGAAATTCCTCTATCTCCCCGTGGCCTGGTTACGCGCTCAAGCCCTTTAACAAAATGTTGCGGAATTCCCCTTCCTCCCTTGCAGGGAGCAGGGTGGGGTAGTTCACCAGTGAGTCGTGAATAGTGAGTCGTGAATAGTGAGTCGTGAAGAGCCGAAACTATTCCCGACTCCACTTCAACTGCGCTCAGTGACCACCGACTCCCGTTCGCGCAGCGTGACCTAGGAATGCTCTTGAATTCTAACTTTGGGTCTTAACTTGTCAAGATTACCTATTACCCATTACCTATTACCTAACCGTGTTAACCCTTGGCGTAAATATTGACCATACTGCAACCATTCGTCAGGCCCGGCGTACCGTAGAACCGGATCCCGTAGCCGCCGCCGTTTTAGCCGAATTGGGCGGAGCCGATGGGATTACCGTTCATTTACGCGAAGATCGCCGCCATATTCAAGATCGGGACGTGCGACTCTTACGCCAAACCGTGCGGACTCACTTAAACCTAGAAATGGCTCCCACTGAGGAAATGGTAGGAATTGCCCTAGAGATTAAGCCCGATTATGTCACCTTAGTTCCTGAACGACGAGAAGAAGTGACCACCGAGGGCGGCCTAAACCTACTGGGAGACTTTGACCGCTATTGTGGGGTAGTAGAACAGTTACAAGGGGCTGGAATTCCCGTCAGTTGGTTTATTGATGCCGATACAGAGCAAATTAGGGCAGCCGCCGCAACTGAGGCCAAGTTTATTGAGTTGCACACCGGGAAATATGCTGAAGCCCACGGAGAAAGGGAACAGCAGGAGGAATTAGAGATTTTAAAACAGGGAACAGCCCAAGCCTTGGATTTAGGGCTGCGGGTGAATGCAGGACATGGGCTGACCTATTGGAATGTGTACCCTGTGGCCTGTATTGAGGGGATGGAAGAGTTAAACATTGGCCATACGATTATTAGTCGGGCGGTGTTGGTGGGGCTGGAACGAGCCGTGCGGGAAATGAAACAGGCGATGTTCGGGAAGGTGTAGTTTTTTGAACAAATTTCGTCAACGCCTAGAGAAGGGGCAGAGAATAGGGGACAATGGTGGATCGACGATAATCATTGATTGGGATTTAGAGTGACAATGCAAAATTATTATTATGTGGTAGCGAGTAAAACGTTCTTAATGGAAAAAGAGCCGTTTGAGGAAGTGTTACGGGAACGGACACGCTATTATCAAGAACACAATAAAGAGATTGATTTCTGGTTAGTGGAAGAACCTGCTTTTCTGGAAGCCCCGGAATTAGCGGAACTCAAGGAAAAATGTCCCCGGCCTGCGATCGCCGTTATTTCCACCAACCCCCAATTTATCACCTGGCTCAAGCTACGTTTAGAGTATGTGTCAAAAGGCGAATTTCAAGCCCCCTCCGATACTATTCCAGATCCCCTTGCATCCCTAGCGGCTGGTATCAATCATTGAAGCTCCCCACCTTACTGCGTAGAAGGTGGGGATTCTAACAGCCGATTGCTCGACCATTCATCCACTCAAACAACGAAAGTTGGAGAGGGTTGGTAGGCTCAGAGGCTAACGCTTCTGATGTGTCCCGATTGCTCGCACCTGTTGTTTCAGGCGTACCCGTAACTTTCTGGGTAACTCCCAGTAGAGTATCGAAACTGATACCAAGTATTTGACAACCCCTTTTACCTAGTACGATACCAGCATTAGTATCCCCATCTATAGGGGTGTTGCAATTTAGACACAAGAAACTTTCCTTGTGTCTATTTTTTGCTCTAATCTCGCTACTTTTCTATAAGCAATTTTTTGATTATTCGAACCATGCTTTTTACGACTAGCTCTACGTTGTCTTAATGTTTTTCGCTTCGCTAATCTTTTCTCATATATCTCTTCTGTCAGATCAGGTTCAAACCCTGATTCTCTCGTTGGCTGTGATGGCGAAGATTCGTTAAAATCTTCCAGAGTGATAGAAGAGGGTTATTTTACCTCTCCCACAGTGACAGAAGAAAGATACAATTTGACTTTTAGGATTCCTTGATAACTTCTGTCTTATTTTGCCAAGTTACCAAGAGGGTTTAAATCTTAATTGTGAGCTTTAAACATTGATTAAGCGTCCTTGAGGCTTAGGAATATTGCGTCCTAACTCTTGTGCCGTTTCTATCCATTCCTGCATCACAATCTCTACATTTTGCAATGCTTCTTGGTAGGTTTTCCCATCAGCAGCACATCCGGCAAGTTCTGGCACTTCTGCAATAAAAGCTTGGTCTTGTTCACTCCAATACAGAAGAATATTATAGTGCAGTGTCATCTATACCTCCTAAATTATACTTAAGAATAACTCCTCGAACTTGTTTAACCTGATAAAGGATAGAACTATTTTTTCAGATTGAAAAAAGGAGTGCTGGTTAGACACTCCTTTCTATTCTACAAGATTCGTTAAACTACAAGTGAAACCCTACTCAACGCCTTCGATACGGTCTTCTACTTCTTGGTATAACTCCCGGAGACGGTCTAAATTCTCTTCGGAAGTTTCCCAGTAACCTCGGCCGTTGACTTCTAATAAAGTGCCGACCATCTTGCGGAAAGAATTGGGGTTTAAGTTCATCAGACGTTTGCACATTTCGGGGTCTTGGATGAAGGTAGTGTTCACATCTTCATAGACCCAATTATCCACCGCGTCGGCTGTGGCAGACCAGCCCATTGTGTTGACCAAACGCTTGGAGAGTTCGCGCACGCCTTCGTAACCGTGACTGAGCATCCCTTCGTACCATTTGGGGTTTAACATTTTGGTCCGGGCATCGAGACGAACGGTTTCCGAGAGGGTACGGACTTGGGCGTTGGCGGTGGTGGTGTCGGCAATGTAGGCGGCGGGTTTTTTGCCGTCTTTGCGGAGATTGGCCACGACTTTGGTGGGGTCGGAGTCGAAGTAGTGGGAAACGTCGGTGAGACTGATTTCGGAGGAGTCGAGGTTTTGGAATGTGACCTCGGCGGTTTTCAAGGAGGCCTCGAAAATGTCGCGGCGTTCGTCCATGACTCCGGGGTTGTCGGAGTTGAAGGCGAAGGATTTACGGTTGAGGTACATATCCTGTAGTTCGGACTCTTCTTCCCAGGTGCTGTTTTCTACGGCGAGGTTGACGTTGGAGGAGTAGGACCCGGAGGCGTTGGAGAAGATGCGGGTGGCGGCTTGACGGATGCCGATGCCCATTTCTTCAGCCTGTTCTAGGGCGTGTTTGCGGACGAAGTTCATGTCTAGGGGTTCGTCGGCTTCGGCGGCCATTTTTACGGCTTGGTCGAGGAGGTTCATCTGGTTGATGAAGAGGTCGCGGAATACGCCGGAACAGTTGACTACGACATCAATCCGGGGCCGTCCGAGTTCTTCGAGGGGGATGAGTTCGAGTTTGTTGACTCGTCCCAAGGCATCGGGGAGGGGACGGGCTCCGACCATCCAGAGGATTTGGGCGAGGGATTCGCCGTAGGTTTTGATGTTGTCGGTGCCCCAGAGGACGGTGGCGATGGTTTCGGGATAGTGGCCGCCGTTGTCGAGTCGTTGCCGTTCTAAGAGGCGGTCTACGACGATTTTGGCGGATTTGACGGCGGCGAGGGTGGGGATGGATTGGGGGTCGAGGGCGTGGATGTTTTTCCCGGTGGGGAGGACAAGGGGGTTACGGATGGGGTCGCCGCCTGGGCCGGGGAGGACGTATTCGCCTTCGAGGGCTTGGAGGAGGCCGCCCAGTTCTTGGTCGGCACAGACTTGTTCTAGGCAGAATTCCAGGTACTCAAAGAGGGGTTTGAGTTCGTCTGTGTTGACGTTGGGATAGCCGGAGTTTTGCAGGGATTCGACCCAGGGGGTTTTCTTGAATTTCTGGAAGAGGTTGAGGCCGGAGACTTTGGATACGCGACCATCGGCGTCGGTTTGGGCGTGGACGAGGGCGGCGACGGCTTCGCGGGTGGCGAGGGTGATGTTTTGTAGGAGGTCTACGTCGGTGAGGATGCCGCGATCGCTATTTCCGTAAATTTCCTCGATCCTGCGTCCCAAACTCTCGGCAATGATGCGGGGGAGACTCTTGAGGTTGTCTTCTTCCCGGTCTAAACTGGCAATGTTCACGAGGGTGGCGATCGCTTCTTCCGCCGAGGGGGGTTTCCCAATCACGTGCAAGCCACAGGGCAGTAGGCGGGACTCAATTTCCATTAACTTCCGATACACAATGCCCACGATATTATCCCGCTCTTCGGGGGTCATATCTTTAGCATCGGTGGCCGGGAGTTGAATGTCTTGGTCTAGGTTCACCATGCGACATTTATCCATGATCGTATCGACAATCTGCACGCCCCGGCCGCTATCTTTCAGGGTTTGGTAGGAGCCAATTAACTCACTGAGTTCTTGCAGGCCTTTGTATAACCCGGCATTTTCAGCAGGAGGGGTGAGATAACTAATGGTTTCGGCATAACTCCGACGCTTGGCAATGGTGGCCTCGCTGGGGTTATTGGCGGCGTAGTAATAGAGGTTGGGGATATTGCCAATTAAACTGTCGGGATAGCATTCCCCACTCATGCCCATTTGTTTCCCCGGCATAAATTCTAGGGAGCCGTGGGTGCCAAAGTGTAACACTGCGTCGGCTTGCCAGACTCGTTCTAAATAGGTGTAGTAGGCGGCGAAACCGTGATGGGGGGAGGCGGAACGGGAGAATAATAGGCGCATGGGGTCGCCTTCGTAACCGAAGGTGGGCTGAACGCCGATGAACAGGTTGCCGAACTGTTTCCCGTAGATCAGCAGGTTTTCCCCGTCGCTGTTTAAATGTCCGGGAGGATCGCCCCAATTCTCCTTGAGACGCTCATAGTAGGGCGTGAGGCGTTCGTATTCCATCACTGACATCCGATAGGCTACATTGAGTTCTGGACTTTGATATTGGGCTTGGGCATCGTGGATGACGGCTTCCATGAGGGCTTGAGGGCTTTCGGGTAGGTCTTGGATGTCGTAACCATTGCTTTGGAGGGCTTTCATCACTTCGTAAATGGAGCCGAAGACATCCAAATAGGCGGCGGTTCCCACGTTGCCTTTATCGGGGGGGAAACTAAAGACGGTAATGGCTACTTTTTTCTCGACTTTGGGTTTTTTGCGCAGGTTTGCCCATTTGAAGGCCCGTTGTGCGATCGCCTCTACCCGGTCTTGGAGCGCAATAGCCCGCCCCGTTGCGCCATCACGACCGGATACAATAATCGGTTCAATGGCTCCATCTAGTTCAGGGATGGCAATTTGTAAGGCCACTTGGATGGGGTGTAAGCCTAACTCGCTGCTTTCCCATTCCTCGGTAGTTTGGAAGACCAAGGGTAAGGCCACCATATAGGGACGGTTGAGGCGTTTGAGGGAGTCAATGGCTTTGGGATGGTCTTGGCGGGCTGGACCTCCGACTAGGGCAAACCCGGTGAGGGACACGACCACATCCACAAAGGGGGTGGATTCAACCCCTTTCACTCGTTTATCCCAGAAATACTCATCCACGGGTTTGGAGAAGTCTAAGCCCCCGGAGAAGACGGCCACCACCCGAGCGCCCATCGCCTCCAATTCCTGTACCATCGCCACATAATGGGCATCATCCCCGGTGACGAGGTGGGTTCGTTGGAGGACTAATCCCACACAGGGGGCGAGGGGGTCCCGTAGGTCTTCAGAAATATCATCTCGTTGGTTAAACCAGTCCCAATATTCGTTCACGTCTTCAAACATTTTGGGGGCGAGGGGATGCCATACGCCCATATCGGGATAAACTACGGGTTCTGAGTAGATTACCCCGTGGTTTTTTTGGTCTTTGAAAACGTATTTATCGGCCAACATGAGCAGGAAGTTCTCTAAGTTGTCGGAGGAACCGCCTAGCCAATATTGGAAACTGAGCATAAAATGACGGGCATCCTGAGCGCGATCCATGGGCAGGTATTTCAGCACCTTGGGCAGGGTGCGCAGGAGCTTTAACATACTATCTTGGAAGGAAGAGCCGGAGTTCTTTTTCCGACTTTTCATAAATTGGGCGATCGCACTTTTACTTTGCCCTAAGTTCTCCATCGAGAAACTGCCCATCTTATTCAAGCGCATGACTTGGGGCATTGAGGGGAACACTACAGACACATCTAGGCGATCGCGGTGGGGGGCAACGGCTGCCACCACCTTCTCCGCTAACTCTTCAATAAAGATCAACGAGGCAATAAATATATTCGCCTGGGCGACATCCTGCTTAAAGTCTTCATAATTCCCTGCGTCTCGCAGTTCTTCAATTAAATAGCCACTTAGATCAATGGCGACATGGGGATTATTTTTGTTAATCGACTGTACCGCCGCCGATAGGGTGCTTTGGTACTGAGGCTCTAACACGACATAGACCACCTTCATAACGGATCGACCGTTGAGGTTTTCTGGTGTGATGCGTCGATTGGTGGACTTGACGTGAGTGAACATAAATGTGTGTCTCCTTGATTAAAATGCGATAACTAAAATCAGGTGTCTGGTTTCAGCCAGGAGGGCGCTTAAAAACCCTCCCCAAGCCTTGAACTGTGAGAAAGCATCAGTTTCAAATTATCGCGCTTTGTTAAGAAACATCGCAATGGCAACTGATGAACTGCAACCCAAACCCATGAGGGGTACAAATACCCCTCAACCCTAGCAATACCTTTCTGTGGTTTTACCAGAAAACGCTTATAGAATGTGGGTTCTCGCCCCTATTCGATACAATTCGATAAAAAAAATAAAATATTTTTTTACAAAACTTGACAAATTTGATGAGTGTTTACTCAAATTATTCGCAATAAAAATTTATAAAAAAAGATTGACAAAAAAAAATAATTAGCAGTATTGCAAAATGTGTCAAGTTATAGTAAAAAACGCTAGTCTTGACAAACCCTCCTAGCCACTGGTTAAAATATTGATCAAAAAATCAATATCTGTGCTGATGTCCTCCTCTGCTAAAGTCCCCCAATATTTTCAAGACCTGATCGAGTTTTACCCCCAGTCAGAGGGTGCCGGAGTCGCCATTTTTTACCAAGTGACTCCCCCCGGAGTAGATTTAGAACAAGTTGCCCTACATCAGTATCAAACTTTTCTTGGTCAGAAGTGGGAGCAACGATCTGAATCTTGGATGCGCCCTTGGAAACGAGTGTATCAGCGCACCCGGGATGTTAAAGCGAATTTTGTCGGGGAAATGACTGCTGCCACCGTTCTCGTTGGCAGGCATGATCAGAAATGGGTCTTAAAGTTACTCAGGATTAATTCCGATGACTATGTTCAAGCTTACACCGTCCTCAATGCAGGTTTTAACTGTCCCGAAGCGGAAGAGTTTCGAGTGTATAGCATCGGCGAAGATGAAGAGATTCAAGGCTTATTAGGGATTAGTCGCCGCCGCAATGGGGAGATACTCACTCTCGCACTTTGGGATGATTAGCCTTCCCCTCCCAGAAACCTCGTTTCTAGGATGAGTCAGCTTATCTTCAGGTGAACTACCCCACCCTGCCGTTGGCGAGGATGGGGCTTCCTGATTCAACGGGAACTGCATCTAACAAAACCGATGTTTTGCCAGGTTGTCTTACACTCCCTCCCCAGGCAGTATCGCTGGTTCCCAACGACAAGATCCGCAAGGCTTCATTCCCTCCCTGCAAGCGAGGAAGGGGAATTCCGCAACATTTTGTTAACACAATTCCAGTAACTATGTCTTTATCAGCGAAAATTCCCCCCTATGCCCAAGACTTAATGAACTTTTACAGTCCACCCCACCAAGGGGCTTGGGGAACTGTCATTTTTTATGAACAGATTCCGTCGGATGCTGAGTTAGAAGCTGTGGCACTCGCTCAGTATGAATATTTTGTGGGGGGTAGTACCCGAGATTTCATGATTTGGCGGCCCCAATGGAAACTGATTTATGAACGCACCCCCGACTGTGAACCGAATATTCGAGTAGAGTTAGACGCGGCGACCTGGGTTGCGGGTCTGGATTATGAGGATCGCATAGCCAATGTGCTGCAATACGACTATGATTCAGAGGGTAATTTTTACGAACCCAAGGTTCTGGCGGCTGGTTTTAATAGTCCTGAAGCCCAAGAGTTTCAAGTCTATACCATTGGGGATGGTGAAGTGATGGAAGGTCTATTAGCCCTTAGTCGTCGTCGCAATGGGGAGACAATCACCCTCGCTTTTTTAAAAGATTGAACAGCACAAGGATGGCATGAATCAGCCCGTAGACCTTCTGATTTTATCCAACGGCCCCGGCGAAGTCACGACTTGGGTGCGTCCGGTGGTGGAATGTTTAGCGCAACAACTGGGGGAAGAGCGCTCCCGAGTGCGGATTTCTCTAGTTCTCTCCCCTTGTACCCATGCTACGGGAAAAGAAGGTGCGATCGCCCGTTCCTACCCCCAAATTGACCGCGTACAAGATGCGCCCCACTTTTGGAACTTTCTCCTCTGGGGGAAAACCGCCGAAAACTGGGACTGGCACAAACGGGGCTTGGTCTTATTTTTGGGGGGAGATCAGGCCTTTGCGGTGTTATTGGGTAAACGCTTAGGCTATCCCATTATCACCTATGTTGAGTGGGAGGCGCGTTGGTTGAACCATGTGCAGCGCGTGGGTGTGATGAATGAAAAAGCGATCGCCAAAGCACCCCCCAAATATCGCACCAAACTAACCATCGTCGGCGACCTCATGACCGATGTGGGTCAATTTACTCCCCCACAAAACCCCGAGGAAGAATGGATTGGACTCCTACCCGGTTCCAAAGCCATGAAACTCGCCCAAGGGGTTCCCTTCTGCTGTGCCTTAGTCGAATATATCCACCAACAGCGCCCCCAAACCCGCTTTGTCATCCCCGTTGCCCCCACCTTAGACATTGACACCCTCGCTCAATTTGCCAACCCCGACTATAACCCCATCCTCTCCCGCATGGGCAATGTAGGAGCAACCCTCATCCATCCAGACGGCGAAGAGCGCCCCTATCTCCTCACTCCCCAAGGCGTGAAAATCCTCCTCTGGCCAGACTTCCCCGCCTACGACATCCTCACCCAATGCCGTATTTGTTTCACCACCATTGGAGCCAACACCGCCCAACTGGCCGCCCTAGGAGTGCCGATGATTGTCGGGATGTCTACCCAACAACTGGACGCGATGCGCGCTTGGGATGGTTTACCCGGTTTACTGGCCAACTTACCCCTCTTCGGCAAAGGATTCGCCCTGTTGATTAACTGGGTGATGATGCAATATACCCTAAAAACCAAACGCCTTTATGCTTGGCCCAATCTCTGGGCAAAACGGGAAATCGTGCCGGAATTAGTCGGAGCCCTCACCCCGGAACAAATCGGGAAATTGATGATTGACTATTTGGAGCATCCTGAGCGTTTGGAAGCGATGAAGGGGGAGTTAGCCCAAGTGCGAGGTGAAGGGGGGGCAGCCCAACAGTTGAGTCAGTTGGTGATCTCGCAACTTTAGCCCCATTTTTGCGCGACGGGGTAGGTGTTTTTTTTCGGGGATCTTTCTAAATGGCTGAAACTCAAGCTGGCTTTAGGTTTGCTCTGTGTCGCTGTGTGGAAGGTGTCGCGCACCTTACAAAGCAAGGGTTTCAGCCGTTTCTTGTCTTTTCCCGAGGGCTGTGTTATAGTTTTGGGGTGGGTGTCGCGCAAGTGGGGCAGGAAAACCGGGCAGAGTAATGCTTTCAGGATGCCGCTCTTGAAATAACGTATAATGCCTATGAGGTATTGAAACCTCGGCGTTGAACCCAGTAATCGCGATCGCTATCTTGAAATAACGTATAATGCCTATGAGGTATTGAAACTAAAAATCCAAAAATGTTTAATGCAAACCATCGAAAACTTGAAATAACGTATAATGCCTATGAGGTATTGAAACTACTCATCTGTGGACAGGTTAGTTACGCGAAAAATTCTTGAAATAACGTATAATGCCTATGAGGTATTGAAACGAATAAATCACTCACCCGACCCAACAACCTCAATCCTTGAAATAACGTATAATGCCTATGAGGTATTGAAACAAAGAATGGGGATGGTTTAAATGTTGGACTGCTATCAGGGCTTGAAATAACGTATAATGCCTATGAGGTATTGAAACTGACAGTCTTTCATTTATTTCTTTTTCAATCAAACTTGAAATAACGTATAATGCCTATGAGGTATTGAAACTAAGCACAGGACTGCTATCAGGAGATGGAACAGGAGAGGCTTGAAATAACGTATAATGCCTATGAGGTATTGAAACTCGACGATAATCAAAATTGCACTAATCGCCCTAGTCTTGAAATAACGTATAATGCCTATGAGGTATTGAAACGGCTTGCCTTCGAGTATCTTTAATTTTGAGAGTCTTGAAATAACGTATAATGCCTATGAGGTATTGAAACGATAGTTTTAACGCTGAAACGCAGAGAGAGCGGCTTTTTCTTGAAATAACGTATAATGCCTATGAGGTATTGAAACTCAAGCATCGTTGGATTGATGCAATAGGTACAGCATTACCTTGAAATAACGTATAATGCCTATGAGGTATTGAAACCGGAATATCGTATTTTTGGGCATCACAGCGATTAGCTGCTTCTTGAAATAACGTATAATGCCTATGAGGTATTGAAACTCAGAGTCCCCCCCCCTCCCTTGCCGGATAGTGTACCCCTTGAAATAACGTATAATGCCTATGAGGTATTGAAACAGCCAATGGCGATCGCCTCGCGCTGACTGCCTTGGCTTGAAATAACGTATAATGCCTATGAGGTATTGAAACAGGAGGGGATACAGCATACAAAGAATATGCCGACTTGAAATAACGTATAATGCCTATGAGGTATTGAAACTCCAGTGCTTGCAGTATGCCCGTGGGTGACTTCTCTTGAAATAACGTATAATGCCTATGAGGTATTGAAACATGAATAATCCGTGGAGAATCATCCCCCTTGCCCCCGCTTGAAATAACGTATAATGCCTATGAGGTATTGAAACCAGTATCCAGTCACCCACCGCAAAATCGGATTTTCGGCTTGAAATAACGTATAATGCCTATGAGGTATTGAAACCCATTATAATTTGAGCATATTAATTGTGCTGATTGCTTGAAATAACGTATAATGCCTATGAGGTATTGAAACGTGCCAGTGGCTCCCCCCGGTTGTAGTGGGATAAGTCCCCGACTTGAAATAACGTATAATGCCTATGAGGTATTGAAACAGAACCCGAGGCGATCGCCCACACATCCCCGGCTTGGGTGGAGCTTGAAATAACGTATAATGCCTATGAGGTATTGAAACGTCGCTCGGGATGCAAATCACTAAACCCTTATCCTTGAAATAACGTATAATGCCTATGAGGTATTGAAACAGGAACTCCCCAGCCTAGACGATATTGAATCTGTCCTTGAAATAACGTATAATGCCTATGAGGTATTGAAACCAATGATATTACTTTGAGTAACACATTGAGACTGCTGACTGAACTTGAAATAACGTATAATGCCTATGAGGTATTGAAACATATAGGGCTGGAATCACCCTCCCTTCGATAGTTAGACTTGAAATAACGTATAATGCCTATGAGGTATTGAAACACTCCCGTATAACGCCATTAACTCTTCTGAACACACCTTGAAATAACGTATAATGCCTATGAGGTATTGAAACCACCTGAATCATCTGGAATGCTCCCCACGCGCCCTTGAAATAACGTATAATGCCTATGAGGTATTGAAACGTAAAAAACTTATTCTGGAAGTTGGGTGTCACATTCTTGAAACTTGAAATAACGTATAATGCCTATGAGGTATTGAAACTCTTGTTGGTTTGGTGTCGTTAAAAACCAAGTACCCTCGCTTGAAATAACGTATAATGCCTATGAGGTATTGAAACGTGGACAGCAGGCGATCGCAGCAAGCTAACAGCGCTACACCTTGAAATAACGTATAATGCCTATGAGGTATTGAAACTCCGAAACTGGAGGCTCTCCCCTCATCTCACCCAACCTACGAATTGGCTTTTTTATAGGGAAATGTTGGGTTGCACTTCGTTCCACCCAACCTACGAATTGGCTTTTTTATAAGGAATAGGTAGGGGTTGCTGAATAACTTGGAGAGCAGGGGAGAGGAGAGAGGAGAGAGGACAGAGGGAGAGTCAGGAGTCCGTAATAATTCTCTATTCTCACTTCTCTATTCTCACTTCTCTCTTTGCAGGGGAGCAATTATCAATTATCAATTATCAATTCCCTATTCCCTAGCCCCACGAGTAGAGTTATTCAGCAAGCCCTAGTTATTAAAGATTACCAACCACTGACGGCATAAAGAGCGGGGGAAGATGACACGGGGGCGGATTCTTCCTCAAGGGTGGGATTTACCCGCACTTCCGCGCAAAAGGTAGCTGTATTAAAACCGCCAAAGCGTTTAACGGTACTCATGCGCAGACGAATGTCAGGACTGGGAAACCAAAAACGCTCAATGACGCTCATGGTTTCGTATTCGGTGACGAGATTGAGAGCTTCTTCTTCGTCCACTTCGTACTCCCCAGCCACGGGGACAATTTCAGCATAACCCCGTTCTCGTAACAGTTTCCCTTTTTTGGGGTTTTCACCATCAGGAATCAGAGCAAAGACGCTTTTTCCTTTGTGTTCCTCCCCTTCTTTGTCCCAAGCCATTGAACCTTCCCAACTCACGAGGGCGCCGCCGACGGTTAAACTGGGATCGGCATCGTGCATCTGGCAAATTTCAATGATGCGGGGATCATCGGCGGGTAACATTGTAACGGTAATTTCCGATCCTCCAGTTTCAGCCCGTCGGAAGGGGAGATGATGGGTGGTGCGTTGCGATCGCCAAGTGCCTGCGCTTTTCTCAAAAAATGTTAAACCGTCCATGTCTAAATGACTTGCTCCTTGGGTGTGAGAGGTTTTCCCTATTGTTTCACGATTGCTCCTTTTGTTCCACCCCAAAGCCTACTAATAACAGGGTATCTAACGGTTGTCCCGCTTCCGGTCGTTGGTAGTTGTAAATGCGGCGAATGCGGAGGGTAGGATTAATCAGGGTGATGGAGTCCACCGACACAACGCGAGTGTATTGGGTGGTCATTAACAGTTCTCGGGTGCTGTTATTAAAGCTAAACTGAGAAATAATCGGCCGAGACTCTTCATAGGCGCGATCGCGTAAATAATCCCCCGTTAATATCTCTCCCCGTTGCTCCTGCGGCACAAAGAGCAAATTGAGGGTTTGAGATACCTTGTCCCCATGTTCAGAAACCGTCTGAAAGCCCAAGGAAAAGCCCGGCAAGGGGTCTACATCGGGCATCGTGGGGTAGAGGTTATCGGTAAGGACTTTGAGCTTGAGTGCCGGGGAAAGGGGGGCAATTTGGAAATCTGTGTGCGATCGCTCTACTTCCTGTTTCGTCAAATAATGATAAGTCCGTTCCGTTTGCCAATTGCCTACACAATGGTCAAAAAACTGATGAAACACTGTAGTATCCATACATTTCAAACCCCAAAAATGAATTAACGTTTGCGGAGGACTTCTAACAAAGTGAGAAACTCTGGGGGAGGGGGTGCGATCGCCTCAATCATTTCCCCAGACACAGGATGCTCTAAACTTAAACGATAGGCATGGAGCGCTTGCCCCGTCAAGTTCACCCCCACCGAGCGCCCCACCCCATAGACAACATCCCCTACAATCGGATGACCCATCGAGCTACTATGAACCCGAATTTGATGAGTGCGTCCCGTTTCTAGCTTAAACTCCAACAGCGTGAAATTGCCCAACCGTTCCCTCACCCGCCAATGAGTTACAGCCTCTCGCCCCCCCTGGGACTCCGGCACAATCCCCTGTTTTTTCCGATCCACAGGATGGCGACCTATCGGCGCATCAATCGTCCCCTCAGAAGCCCTTGGCGCGCCATAGACCACCCCTAAATACTCCCGTTGGGCTGTTTTGGTCTGAATCTGCTTTTGCAGGTGTTGGTGAGCCTGATCCGTCTTCGCCACCACTATCGCCCCCGTGGTATCCTTATCCAAACGATGGACAATTCCCGGCCGTTCCACCCCCCCAATCCCCGCTAAATCCTGACAGTGGTAGAGTAACGCATTAACCAACGTTCCCCCACTGTGGCCCGGTGCCGGATGAACCACCATCCCCGCGGCTTTATTAATAATAATCAGACTTTCATCTTCGTAGAGAATATCAAGGGGGAGGTTTTCCGGTTCAAGTGCGAGGGATTCTGTGGGGGGAATTTCGAGAGTAATTTGATCCCCAATTTGTACCACCATTTGCTTTTTACGGCACAGTTGACCATTAACTTGAACTTGTCCCCCTTCTATTAATTTCTGTAAGCGAGAACGAGTTAATTCTGGAAGTTCGGCCGCTAACCAACGGTCTAAACGGGTCGCTTTTTCGGCAACAGTTAAAGAGAGATAATCGTGCATTGTGTAGGCGTTAATTCGGAAGCTCTTAAGATAATTATGGTTTGCTGAATCACTCAGGGAGTCGGGAATCGGGTCGGGGGTAATGTCATTGGGAGGTACGAAGCAATCTAGTCAGGAGTTGGGGAATTATTTCCTATTACCTATTACCTTATTGAGTCTAGCGTTTGGTTTTTCATCAAACCCTAATTCGACCCGTTTTAATCGGGGTCACTCCGTAAGAAAAAGAACCCGGATCAAAAGGATAACAAGAGAACAACTAAATATTGTCCCACAAATCGGGAAAATGCGGTTAGCAAACCACAGGGGTAGAAAGATATCTGCCACGGAGCCTTTTTCGTGACCAAGGCGCTCCACTAATAGAGTCAGAGGACAAGTCCACCCTGACACCATTAAAACAACACTTTCAATCAATACCAAGCCGACAGCAACCCAAGTCCACGAGGTAATTTTCCCCGAAACTGCACTAAATAAGGAGTAAAGTACACATAGGCTCAGAATCCAAAAAATAATCGTATGAATTAACTTAATCTGGGCAACGGTAATTTTCATAAAATTTTGACCAATTTTACCCTAATTCTATATAAGGCTTGCTGAATAACTCTACTCGTAGCGCTAGGGAACAGGGAACAATTAACAATTAAAAATCATCTATTACCCATTACCCATTACCCATTACCCATTACCTATTACCCATTACCTATTACCCATTACCTATTACCTATTACCTATTACCTATTCCTAGACCAGTTTAGTTTGATCTGTAGTCTAAGAGTAGCACAAGACAGCCCGGCCTCGCCCTGCCAGTAGGTCAGGATGGTTCACACTAACAATGTCCTCTCACTTTGATTGTTAAATTGGCTGATTGATTGTTAAATTGGCTGAGAAATGATAGTCTCAATCCAGTTTTATCTGAAAAGGGGCCGAGTGTTTGCTCCATCTGCCTCACCCTAATTCAATTGCCGTGATTATTTTCCTATGAAAAAAATAGCTACTTGGTTTAAATCAGCCTTGGTCGTGACAACGGCGGCCATCGCCTCGGAAAGTTTGTTCCTCACTACTCCTGCCTTAGCAGACCCCTCTGATTTTACCCCAGAATTGACCTTACAAGTCAACCCAGAAATCACCCCGGAAGTCCCTCCAACGGTGGCACAAGCAGATAGTATTCCCATCTATGTTCCCCCCCCGGAACGCCATACACCGGGCATTTGTGAGGAGTTTGTAGAACCCAGCATTACGGATATTATTCAACGTCGTGGTGGGCGTTGGGGGGTTTTAGTGCAAACTTTGGATGGTCGCACCCTCTACACTTATAACGCGAATACCCAGTTAATTCCTGCCTCCAATATTAAACTGTTCACCACAGCGGCCGCCTTACAACGACTTAACTTACAAAGTTCTATTCGTTCTCAATCCCTAGTCAGTTGGATTAATACCACTAACTTAAGGAGTAATAACAGCTATGCGGATGTGCTATTAAGTACCCTTGGGGGAGTGCAAGCGGCACGGCAAAGTCTAACCCAGTTGGGGGTGAATGGGGGATTTCGTCAAGTGGATGGGTCGGGTCTATCGCGCAATAATTTAGCCACAGCACAATCCCTAGTGGAAACTTTGCGGGCGATGTATTTTAACGATAAACGGGATGTGTTTATTCGCTCCTTACCTGTGGCCGGAAAAAGTGGCACCCTGAGTCGTCGTTTTCATAATACCCGCGCTCAAGGTCGAGTCTACGCCAAAACAGGAACGTTAACCGGAGTGCGGGCTTTATCGGGTTATATTGAGCATCCCGAATATGGGATGTTGGTCTTTAGTATTTTGGTGAATAATCCCTCACAATCGGGGGCTAACTTGGTCAATTCCGTTGATTCCATCGTGATTGCTCTGTCCCAGATAATGCGCTGTTAAGAGGGGTCGAGATTGATAAAGGGTGGTACGTTCTAAGGCCGGACGGTGGAGGGAGGCGATCGCATTCCGTAACTCCTCTACCGTCAAAGACGTGCCACCCTGCGCCCCGGCCATACTGGTGATATGTTCTTCCATTAAGGTCCCTCCCAAGTCGTTACAGCCCCATTTCAAGGCCTCTGTGGCCCCCTTTAAACCCAGCTTCACCCAACTGGGTTGATGATTGACAATCCAGCGTCCCAGATAGATGCGAGCAACGGCCGTTAAGCGTAATACCTCCTCTAACACAGGTTGATCTCGTCCCACTCTGCGACGGAGGGGAACCGGGGCAAATTGTCCCACAAAGGGCAGCAGGATAAACTCCGTAATGCGGGCCGGGTAATGATGGGCGATCGCCTTTTCTTGTAACTGTCGCAGTAATTCCAAGTGGTGAATCTGCTCCATGGGGGTTTCAATATGACCACACATTAACGTACTAGTGGTGGGTAAACCCTCTTCTAGTGCCGTTTCCACCACGTCCAACCAGGTGGCCGTATCAATTTTTTCGGGACAAATCACCCGACGCACCCGATCATCCAACACCTCCGCGGCCGTGCCGGGTAAAGATCCCACTCCACCCCCCCGCAGGGCTACAATCACCTCTCGTAGGGATAAACCATCCTCCCGAGCGATAAACTGCACCTCTTGGGGAGAAAAAGCATGAATATGAAGCTGGGGAAAATCTTGTTTAATCGTTTCCACTAAGCGCAGATAATAAGCCAAACTAGAACCATTGAGTTTCGCGGCCGGATTTAACCCCCCCTGCATACAAATCTCACTCGCTCCCCCTCTCACCGCTTCCTCCGCTTTAGCCCGGATTTGCTCCCACCCCAACCAATAAGCCCCCTCCTCCCCCTCATCCCGACGGAAGGCACAAAAATTACAATGTTGTTCGCAGATATTCGTATAGTTAATGTTGCGATTCACTACATAGGTCACGGTTTCCCCCACTTGTTCTTGACGGAGGCGATCGCTCGTTTCCCGAATCTTCTCCACCACGACGGGATCCGTTTGCTGTAATAACAGCACCCCTTCCTCTGGGGTTAAATCATACCCATCACAGACCCGATTGAGTAATTGTTCAATTAACTTCATCTTTACTTACCGTTTAAGGTTTCATCTTTTTTTATTGATAATTGATATCGCCAACAAGAAACCCCACTAGCCTTATACTCACGAGGTTTGGGGCAGGGTTTAACCAATTTGTCATCAAAACCTCCTGGGTCTGAAACCCCGTCCTTTAAGGACGGCTTTGTATTTTTCTGGTAATATTGGAAATATCGAAAAGCGAAAACCAAGGCTATTCGATATTAGCACCTTGAAAATTGGATAT